>JALXDW010000396.1 GCA_027070385.1 Chromatiales bacterium | reverse complement strand
TAATACCCCATATAACCATAATAGAATCAGACATTTTGTCTTTTATTCCCAATTATTATTCAATAAGGAAATGAATAGTGTCACAAGCTGTTGAGTTTTTGATTATTGGCGGTGGGCCGGGTGGAACACCAACAGCCTTGGCTTTAGCATCAGCCGGTAAATCAGTGATGCTGGTAGAAAAAGGGCCAGGGCTTGGCGGTACCTGTTTATTTGAGGGTTGCATTCCCTCTAAAATATTTCGTGAAACAGCACGACGTTTCCGTGAATTAAAAGAAGCCCGACAATTCGGCCTATGCTTGCCCACTCAAGATGTGACATTGAACTGGTCGGATGTTCTGCAACGCAAACGCCTTATCCTGCAAAAACGCAGTGAAGCAGCTCTTCATAAAACAGCCCGACACACAACACTAACGACTGTGTTTGGTCACTGCCGGTTACTTGGTTCCAATACCGCTGTGATAAAAAATGAAACTGAAGAAATAAACGTACATTTTGAAAAAGCGATTATTTCAACAGGTTCTGTACCTTTTATTCCATCCATAAGAGGCTGTGACCATCCTCGTGTATACGATAGTGAAAGCATCCTTAATATTGACCATATTCCACCACAACTGGTGATTGTTGGCGGTGGGCCGATTGGTGTTGAGCTGGGACAAATTTTTAATACCTTCGGCAGCAAGGTCAGCCTGTTGGAACGATCATCCCGCATTCTCGGTTCTGTCGATGAAGAACTGGCCAACCGTTTACAGCAAAAAATGAGCGATGATGGTATCGAAATTTTTACTGACGCCCAGGTGAAAGCAATTATTCATTCAGGCCAAAGTGTATTTGTAAACTTTGATAATGCCCAGGGTGAACAGCAACATATTATCACTGCGGCTGTTTTGATGGTAACCGGGCGACGCCCCAATGTTGAAGGTTTAGGGCTGGAAAATACGGCCGTACAATACAGTCATCATGGAATTAACGTTAATGAAACATTGGAAACAACCCAGGCAGGTATTTATGCGGTCGGGGATGTAACCGGCCAGCCCATGTTTGCTCATTGGGCAACCGCACAAGGACTTGCGCTGGCTCGCCAGCTTGCAGGAAAAAAGACAGCTTTCGCTGCTGCCGAAACAAACACAGCCGTTATTTTTAGTGAACCGGAAATTGGTATTGCAGGCCTGACAGAACAACAGGCAAAGCAAGCGGGTATCCATTTTCAGGTAGCACGTTATGAATTTAAGCAGGATGCACGTGCTCAAATTACTGGCCATACGGATGGCCTACTCAAAATTATTTTTGATATTAATAGCCATCGGGTTATCGGTGTCCATATAATGGTTGAAGGTGCGGCTGAATTAATGGGTGAAGCAGCATTATTAATTAAAACAGCTATCCCGATAGAAGCACTCGCTGCAGCTATTCATCCGCATCCAACTTTAACAGAATCCTTTGTTATGGCGGTGCGAAGTGTGATGTCTCAAAGAAGCCGCTAACCATACGACTAAAAATTCAATCTATTATATTTAAAGGAAAAAACAATGACATCACTAACAACAAACACTGACTTGATAAAAAAGTTTGGAAAATATTCCATATTCACAGGCTTTTTGTTAATCCTTCTCGGTATTACCGGTGTAATGCTGCCTGAAATAATGTCTATCGAAACAACATTATTTGTTGCAAGCTTTATGTTGGTGGGTAGCATTTTCTGGGCCATACATACGTTTAAATATTCACGTACTTCTGTAATGGATTGGCTAAAACCACTTATCCTCCTTATTGTTGGTACTGTGCTCCTGTTTAATCCCGGTCTGGGTATTGCTGCGCTGGGATTATTTCTGGCATTTTATCTCATGCTGGATGCCTTTAGCAGCTTTTCAATGGCACAAATACTTTACCCTGACAAAGGTTGGGGCTGGATGTTAATAAACGGTTTTATTTCCTTGCTACTGTCCTTACTATTTTTATTTGGCTGGCCCCAATCATCACTCTGGTTGGTTGGTTTGTTTGTAGCAATAAGTCTGTTCTTTGATGGCCTGTCTCTGGTTATTATTGGTTGGATAGCCAAGAGTACCTGAACAGGATATATCTAAAGTTAATCACCTTATCATCAATATTCTGGAGAAAAATATGTCGTCCATGCAAGAAATTGAATTACAACGCTATCATGATGAGCTGGTCAAGGATGTTCGACATCTTGTCGACAAGTACCGGCGTGCAATGGAGTGGGATATACCTGAAAACGATGAAAAAGAAGGCGATGCTCTTATTTTTGAGGCGATACAAAAAGCACTGGAGACACTAAAAGCCGCTGAGTAAAAAAACAGGGCAACAAGCAAATTGCGATTATTAATCGAACTAAAGTAATTTAAAACTGTTCCAGGTTACACGTCAGCATAACGACTTGCATCACCCACCCAACGCTGGATTAAAGCCGGAATATTATCCGGATAATACTGTTCCAGTTCTTCGGCTGCTTCACTGGCTTTAGGGATAAGTGCCGCATCACGTTGTAAATCGGCAATTTTTAATAATTGCAAGCCGGTCTGCCGAGTACCGAGCACCTCTCCCGGACCACGTATCTCCAGATCTTTTTGTGCAATTTTAAAACCATCATTGGTTTGACGCATGGTATCCAGACGGGTACGCGCATTTTGTGACAGTGGTGCCCGGTACATGAGTACACAGGCACTGGCTTGTTCACCGCGACCGACACGACCACGTAATTGATGCAGTTGTGACAAACCTAAACGTTCGGCATTTTCAATCACCATTAAACTGGCATTCGGAACATCAACGCCAACTTCAATCACTGTAGTGGCAACCAGTAACTGTAACTCTGCTGTTTTAAAAGCAGACATGACCTGTTCTTTTTGTTCAGGCTTCATCCGCCCATGCACCAAACCGATCTTTAAATCCGGAAAAGCATCGCGCAATTCATTAAAAGTATCTTCAGCAGCCTGACATTGCAGCACTTCAGACTCTTCAATTAAAGTGCATACCCAGTATACTTGACGACCTTGCTGACAGGCTTTAATAATCCGCTCAATAATTTCAATACGACGTGAGTCCGGCATTACCACTGTTTCAACCGGTGTTCTACCCGGGGGCAATTCATCAATGACCGAGCAATCCAGATCAGCATAAGCCGTCATGCTGAGTGTTCGCGGAATGGGGGTAGCCGTCATGATCAGTTGATGAGGTGAACGTTGCTCACTATTTTCACCACTGACCCCCTTGTTCCTGAGTGCCAAACGCTGATGCACGCCAAACCGATGTTGCTCATCAATAATCACTAAAGCCAGATCCTTAAAAATAACTTCATCCTGAAACAAAGCATGTGTACCAATAACAATACCGGCATCTGCCGACTCGATTAAAGCCATTGCCTCACGGCGTGCAGCCACTTTTAACTTGCCACTTAACCAGGCCACTGTTATTCCCAACGGCTCAAACCAGTTAACAAAATTGGTATAATGCTGTTCGGCCAGAATTTCGGTTGGTGCCATAATCGCAACCTGATAACCAGACTCGATCACTTGCAATGCAGCAATAGCAGCTACCACTGTTTTACCGGAACCGACATCACCTTGAACCAGACGTTGCATCGGACAAGGTTTTAACAAGTCAGTCTGTATATCGGCAACCACTTTCTGTTGCGCAACAGTTAATTCAAATGGCAAGCTGCTTTTAAACTTTTCAACCATTTTTTCCTGTGGCTTAATCACACAAGCCGGCTTTTCCTTAACCCGCGCACGTAATTGTCGGAGGCTAAGTATATGCGCTAACAGTTCTTCAAAAATTAAACGCTGTTTCATCGGATGCTGATGATCCTGCAAGTCAGCCAAAGAAACATCCGGTAATGGATAATGTATAAATTGAAGAGCCTTTTTTAAACTTGCAAACTGATATTTTTCCAACAAAGTCGTGGGTAAGTAATCCACCCATGATAAATTATTATTGTTCAATAAATAACAAGAATTGTTAACAATCTTACGCCAAATGATTTGATGCAACACTT
>JALXDW010000395.1:3397-4035 GCA_027070385.1 Chromatiales bacterium | reverse complement strand
GATAAAGCAAAAACAGTGATGGTGGTTGATGATTCCATTACTGTGCGTAAAGTTACATCGCGATTCCTGGAAAGAAATGAACTGGAGGTCATTCAGGCAAAAGATGGTGTTGATGCTTTAACGCAACTACTGGATGTTATCCCAGACGTTATGTTACTTGATGTTGAGATGCCACGTATGGATGGTTTTGAACTGGCGATCAACATGCGCAATGATGAACGTTTAAAAGATATTCCTATTATCATGATTACCTCACGAACCGGTGAAAAGCATCGTGATCGTGCCATGAAAATAGGAGTAAATATGTATATGGGTAAACCATACAATGAGACTGAATTACTGGAAAATATTCACGCCTTATTGAACACAGCGAAATAAATCAGGATATTTTATGGATACTCCCAGCACATACGCCGAGCGAGCTGCGACGACATCATCCATGAGTTCCTCAATGTTATCCCAGGAACTCAGCCAGATACGCATTGCTGTTATATCCAATTCTGTTTCACAACGTAATCATCTTAATGAAGCACTGGAAAATGTTGGGCTGAAAGTAGTTATTAATGAACCATTAACCCCTGCTTTTATTCGCAAGCTTGATTCCATTAATGTTGATGTTATTTTACTGGATCTGGATG
>JALXDW010000395.1:1966-3387 GCA_027070385.1 Chromatiales bacterium | reverse complement strand
AAATACTGGATTAATTGCTGGAGAATGAATCCACCCCCATTATTTTTAATGATATTTCAGTATTAACATTAAATGAACCACAGGTTCTGGCAAGATGGTATGGCAAATTATTAAAAAAAATATCAGCATCTGTTGGTCAGAATGCCATTGCTGAAAAAGCTTATGCTGACCATTATAATCAGGCATCCAGCCAGAAAATCCGCATTCCCAATGCCGCAGTAAAAGCGGAAGACAGTTTGGCTAAAAATTTGTGGGTACTGGGTGCATCATTAGGTGGGCCGGATGCCGTCAAGGAATTTTTTAAATACCTGCCCCCCAATTTACCGGTGGCCTTTGTTTTAACCCAGCATCTGGGGGCTAACTTTATTGCATTGTTGGCAGAGCAGCTCAATCAGGTGACGGAATATAATGTATTAACACCTGTTGCCGGGCATGTTATCCGGCATAACGAAGTCATTGTTATGCCGGTTAATGAACGTTTAACTGTTAATCCTATTGGAGCCATTGAACTTGAACCAATAAAAAAAGAACAGCAATATTCACCTTCCATTAATATGGTGCTGGTTGATATGCTGGAAAAATACGGCAAAAAAACAGGTGCGATTATTTTTAGTGGCATGGGAGATGATGGTCTTAAAGGATGTCAACAACTTCATAACAAGGGAGCAATGGTCTGGACACAATCCTCGGAGAGTTGTGTTATCAGCAGTATGCCTGAAAATATAGCACAGAAGGGTATAGTCAGTTTTACGGGTAGCCCAAAAAAATTAGCAGAGAAGTTATATGATTATTTACGTGAAGACTAAAGCAGTATTGTTAAAGACAGTTGTACAAAGAGGTGAGAGTCATGGGTGATGTAACATATATTGATCCTCAACGTAAGCAGGCTGTCAATACTGCAGAGGAAACAGTCGATGCTATTCATTGTTTGATGGTGACATTAAGTAATGAAACATTGCTGTTACCGAATGCAGCTATTGCTGAAGTAACGGGGTTTACCGAACCGCAACCTCTGGATGGATCACCTGACTGGTTTCTGGGGCGGATAACATGGCGTGAACGACTGGTACCGCTAATTTCATTTGAAAATGCCAGTACCAGTGGTGAATCCATGAATATTCGTAAAGGAAATCGTATTGCTATTTTAAACACATTAAATGGTAATGCAGAAATTCCTTATATTGGGCTGATTGTGCAGGGTATTCCGCGTTTAAGAGTGGTTCGTCAAAACAATATAACAATGCTGGAAGCCAGGCCTGCCAATCGACAATCTGTTATAGAGATTGTTGAGGTGGAAGGGCAGTCACTGGTTATTCCTGATATCGATGATCTGGAAAAACGTATTCAGAATTTACACTGATTGCTCAGGTGAGTGCCAGATCGCCCCATAATAACTGTAACGCTGAAATTGCAGTGATTGC
>JALXDW010000395.1:0-1956 GCA_027070385.1 Chromatiales bacterium | reverse complement strand
TCGTAATATACGTGGCCCAAGTTTTATTTGTTCAAAACCATATTGCTGTGTGGCATCAAGCTCGTTCTGATTAAAGCCACCTTCCGGGCCAATAATAACCCTGATTTGTTTGTTAGTGCCGATATCATTCAGTGTCTTTGTTGCCCGTGGGTCAAAAACAATGCCGGGTATTTCTGATGATGCCAGCCAGTCTGAAACGGTTTGAAGTGATTTGAGTTCGGGTAAAATATTACGCCCTGATTGTTCACAGGCGTTGTGGATAATACCTTGCCAATGTGCCCGGCGTTTTAGTTCACGTTTGCTATTGAGTTTGATTGTCGAACGGTTTGCTGCCAGTGGTGTTATGCAACTGACGCCCAATTCGACTGCTTTTTGAATGGCAAAATCCAGTTTATCATTTTTGATTAGGCTGATACCAAGTTCAATATACAAAGGAGAAACCGTATGATTCTCCCTGGGTTGCTTGATATTTATCAACGTTTGTTTTTTTTCAATGGTTTTAACACAGGCATCGAATTCATCACCCTGGGTATTAAAGACAATCAGGGGATCTTTTTCCCGCAAACGTAAAACCTGTACAACATGGCGGTGGGCTTCAGCCGGCAGTAAAATAATACTGCCACTTGACAGAGGATGATCCAGATAAACCCGGGGAATTCGCATTCCGGTTTTACGCCTGCGGTAATTTCAGGTTAGTCCATAAGGCCTGGGTTGGTGCGGTTTGGTTCATGGTATAAAAATGTAAACCCGGTGCGCCTGCAGCCAGTAATTGCTGGCATAAATGAGTCACGACTTCTTCACCAAAACTTCGTATGGAATCCTTATCATCAGCGTAAGCTTCCAGACGCTTGCGTATCCAGCGAGGAATTTCTGCGCCACACATATCTGAAAAACGGGCCAGTTGGGTGTAATTCGTGATTGGCATAATACCGGGTGTAATCGGAATGTCGATATGACGTTTTTCACAGGCATCAACAAACTGGTAATAAGCATCGGGATTAAAAAAATACTGAGTAATGGCACTGTCTGCACCGGCTTCAACTTTTCGTTTGAAGTTATCGAGATCAACTTCGGCATTGACGGCTTGAGGATGAAACTCCGGGTAAGCCGCGACTTCGATATGGAAGTGATCATTGTATTGAGTACGAATAAAACTGACCAGTTCGTTGGCGTAATTAAAATCGCCATCACTGCCTGAACCGGCACCGGAAGGCATATCCCCTCTTAATACAACCAGTCGGTCAATTCCGTTTTGTTTATACTGTTCCAATAAGCCAACAATAACTTCCTTGCTGGTACCCATGCAGGATATATGTGGAACTGCATTGAACCCGGCTGTTTTAATTTCCAGAACCGTTTCAATCGTACCTTCCTGTGTACTGCCACCGGCACCAAAAGTAACCGAAAAATATTCAGGATGGAGTTTGCCTAATTCAGAACGAACAACGCTCAATTTTTTAGCACCTTCAGGTGTTTTGGGTGGAAAAAATTCAAAGCTGAAATGTTTAGGATATTTTTTTTGTGAGTCCATATTATTAAAAACCTTTTAAACCTCGAAGAACACGAAAGGTAAAATTACCTGCGTTGCAGGCTTCTTTCGTGTTCTTCGAGGTTAATTTTTATTGCTTAGTAGCGGTAATGATCCGGCTTATAAGGGCCTTCAACCGGTACATTAATATAATCGGCCTGTTCTTGTGAAAGTGTTGTTAAGTGAGCACCAATTTTTGTCAGGTGCAAACGGGCAACTTTCTCATCAAGAATTTTAGGCAGAATATAAACTTCATTCTTGTAATTCTCGCTATTGGCAAAAAATTCCATTTGCGCCATTACCTGGTTGGTGAAAGATGCTGACATAACAAAACTGGGGTGACCGGTTGCACAACCGAGATTGACCAGACGACCTTTGGCTAAAATGATAATGCGTTTTCCATCCGGAAAGATAACATGATCAACTTG
>JALXDW010000394.1:7403-13353 GCA_027070385.1 Chromatiales bacterium | reverse complement strand
AACATGCCAGATAGAAAAAAGTCGTTCGTAGAGTTTAAGCTCGGCATATTTCCTGATAGTGGTGGTGTATACAAGCAAGGTTTCCTGTACACCTCGCAGCATTTTCTTTTGGGTTTGTTTATCCCAATTTTTATCGTTGGCACGTTTGTTAATCCCTCGTTTTACACCGTGCATAATTTTGTAGTAAATCCATTTTGTATAAATGACGTTAACCGGCAAGTGTAATATGCTCAAAACAAATGGGCGGTGTTTTAGTAATGATTTTTCATATTGTTTCAGACTATTAACAACTTTTTCAGACAGTGAAATATCTTTCCCCAGAATACCTCGTGCAGATTTTAAATTATCACGTAATTCATTAATTGTGATTTGCTTGCCATATAAATCAATATGAATTTTGACATAGATAAAACGCCCGATAAGGCCGCTGATTGCAACAATGATCATACTGACAAGGGCAATATTACTGTTAACCGAACCAAAGCTGAAGTTGGAGTGGAACATCACCAGTAGTGGGCCAAACACCCCCAGGAACATGTGTATTCGAAACCAGTGTTTCACCGCGCCCAGGTTTCGGAATAAACGGACATACTTCCTTACCGGGTAAAGCAGTAGTATTAACATCGCGCTACCACCGATAATTCCCAGTGCATAACCCCAACCATCTTCAGGGCTGAGTGTAGATTGCTCCTTTGTTGCCCAACCGTAGTAAAGGATGATAGAGCAGAGAATCACAGTGTACAAAATGGAATGATCCTGTTTGTAGATCTGTTGATTCTTTTCAAGCTGTTGTTTTACTTGCTGCATAATGCTTTTTGGCGACTGCTGGAATTTTGTCCATAAATTTCAATGAATTAAAGTGTTTAAGTATAAGAGCCAAACAGGATAAAATAAAAGATAATAGTCCAATATTTGTGATGAATATTGCTTTATTTCCTGTATTAATACTTGCTTGAACATGTATTGTGAATACTGAACAATAGAAACAGGATTACCTGGAAGAGTTAAATGTTTAAATCATTACCGGCTTATACAAAAAGCAAAAGATTATCGGTTAAAAATTTAGCGGTTGAAAAACAGGATCGCTGGTTATTTCAGAATATAAATTTCGACTTGCAGCCTAAAGAAGTACTGCACCTTGAAGGTGAAAACGGTTCTGGTAAAACCACCCTGTTGCGGGTGCTGTGCGGTCTGACCATCGCCGATGAGGGCGATGTGTACTGGAATGATGTTTCCATTCAGAAACAGTCTTATGACTATCATCTGCAACTGAGTTATGTGGGGCACAGTGACGGTATTAAACAGGACTTGACTGTCGTGGAAAATCTGCGGGTGGCAATGGTTTTGTCTCGTTCTATATATAAGGTGTCAGATAAACAGATTTTGGGTGATATTCTGAAAAATATCGGGCTGGAGAATAAGGAAGACACCCTGGCGTTTCATTTATCGGCCGGGCAGCGTCGTCGACTGGCCTTTGCGCGTTGCCTGCTAAATGACAGTGCTTTATGGATTTTAGATGAACCTTTAACCGCATTGGATATCAAAGGCATTGCTTTTATTGAACAGGCAATACAAGCACATATTGAACGTGGGGGCTTGGCTGTCATTACTTCACATCAACCCTTAAATATTAAAAATGTGCGCTGTACGCGCTTAAATTTATCGGCAGTGGCATAAGATGTTGCAAGCATTTCTGATTATATTGCAGCGTGATTTGATTTTGGCCATACGCCATCGCGCAGAATTGATGAACCCGATGTTGTTCTTTGTATTGGTGGTGGTGCTTTTCCCGTTAGGGATTGGTGCAGAGGCTACCATTCTGGAAAGGATTGCACCCGGTATTATCTGGATCGCAGCATTATTGTCGGCATTGTTAAGTCTGGACAGAATTTTTCGCACCGACATGGAAGACGGTTCATTAGAGCAAATGCTTATCAGTGCTCAACCTATGTCATTACTAATTTTGGCAAAAATTATTGCCCACTGGATAATAACCGGTTTACCCGTTGTATTAGTAGGGCCGTTATTGGCTCTGTTTTTAGGGTTGTCAGCAGAGGGAATTGAAACCCTGTTTTTCACTCTGTTGCTGGGAACACCTGTTTTAAGTGCGATTGGTTCGGTGGGGGTTGCGTTAACGGTTGGTCTGCGTCGTGGAGGTGTGGTACTGTCGCTACTCGTATTACCGTTGTATGTGCCCGTCTTAATTTTTGCAAGTCAGGCAGTCGATGCGGCTGCGGCCGGTTTTCCAACGGCTGCTCCCATTGCTATGCTGAGTGCTTTGTTATTATTATCTTTGAGTTTAACGCCCTGGGCAGCATCGGCAGCATTAAAAATGAGTGTGAGTTAGTTTTATGATTATGCGTTTTATTTATCAGTTGGGTTCACCGCCTTACTTTTATGCTTTAAGCGGCCGACTGTTACCATGGTTAAGTGGCTTATGTTTTATTTTATTTGCCGCAGGATTGTACGGTGGACTTGTACTGGCACCGGCCGATTATCAGCAGGGAGACAGCTTTCGTATCATTTATATTCATGTGCCTGCTGCCTGGATGTCGTTGTTTGTTTATATGATTATGGCATTCAGTGGTGCAATGGCACTTATTTGGCGAATCAAAATTGCAGAAATTATACTTATTAACAGTGCGCATATTGGTGCCGTATTTACTTTTCTGGCACTGGTTACAGGTTCTATCTGGGGTAAGCCCATGTGGGGAACCTGGTGGGTCTGGGATGCACGATTAACTTCCGAGTTATTGTTACTGTTTTTATATCTGGGGATCATTGCTTTATACAGCGCGATTGATGACAAGCGTAAAGCGGCACGTGCAGTTGCCATTTTAGCGTTGGTTGGCGTGGTGAATATTCCAATCATTCATTATTCAGTTGAATGGTGGAGTACCTTACACCAAGGGCCAACGGTGACCAAGTTTGACAAGCCATCCATTGATACACGCATGCTGATACCCTTATTACTTATGGCGTTTGCGTATAAATTTTTATATGCCATTGTTGTTTTATTGCGTGCGCGCAATGACTTACTCTGGCGGGAGCGACGCAGTCAGTGGGTTGCTACTTTATTTAGTAAGGAAGGTGCGTAATGGAAGCCTTTTTAAAGTTTATTGATATGGGTGGTTATGCCGGTTACGTCTGGTCTTCTTATGGGTTGGCTCTGCTGGTATTTGGGCTCAGTATCATTTTACCCTTAAAAGAAAAACGGCAACTGGAAAAACGTATTCGACGTATTATTCAAAATGAAAAATCTGTTTCGAAATAATTAAAGTTAGCCACCGTACAAAATTAGCAGGAGAATTAAAATGCACCCTCTTCGTAAACGTCGACTTATTCTTATTTTAGTGATGGTGAGTGGTATTGCTGTGGCCACCGGTTTTGCTCTGGTCGCTTTTAATCAGAATCTGATGTTTTTCTTTACACCGTCGGATGTGAAAGCGGGAAAAGCTCCCTCAAATCGTCTGTTCCGCATGGGGGGAATGGTGGTTGATGGCAGTGTTAAAAAATCAGATACCAGTACCGAAGTCTGGTTTGATATTACCGATAATGAGAAAACTGTTACGGTTAAATACAATGGCATTTTACCGGACCTGTTTCGTGAAGGTCAGGGTATTATTACCAAAGGCAAATTAAATGAAAAAGGCGAATTTATTGCCGAAGAAGTTCTTGCCAAACATGATGAAAATTACATGCCGCCTGAAGTGGCGGCTACCATGAAAAAGAAAAAACCTGCATACATAAAGGAATAAAAAACGTGATACCTGAATTTGGTCAGTTTGCTTTGGTTATGGCTTTGGTCAGTGCGCTTGTACAGGCAACCTTGCCATTGATTGGCACAGCAAAAAACATTCCGGCGTGGGTCAGTGTGGCACGCCCGGCAGCCCAGGCACAATTTTTAAGTCTTCTCATTTCTTTTGGCTGTCTGGTTTATGTTTTTATACAAAATGATTTTACGGTTTTATATGCCGCAGAAAATTCCAATACCAAGTTGCCATTGGCTTTTCGTATTTCAGCCGTTTGGGGGGCGCATGAAGGTTCACTCTTACTTTGGGCCTTGGCATTGGGCTTGTGGACTTATGCGGTGACCATTTTTAGCAAAAAAATTCCGGACGTAATGATTGCACGGGTACTCAGTGTGATGGGGTTAATCAGTATCGGCTTTATCCTTTTTATACTGGTGACATCCAATCCATTCGAACGTATCTTCCCTGCGCCACTTGAGGGTCGTGACCTGAATCCCTTATTGCAGGACTTTGGTTTGGTGATTCATCCTCCAATGCTTTATATGGGATATGTTGGTTTATCCGTTGCCTTTGCCTTTGCCATTGCCGCGATGCTGGCTGGTCGTCTGGATGCAGCCTGGGCAAGGTGGTCACGCCCGTGGACCAATATCGCATGGGTCTTTTTAACTGTGGGCATTGCACTGGGTAGCTGGTGGGCATATTACGAACTCGGCTGGGGTGGCTGGTGGTTTTGGGATCCGGTAGAAAATGCATCGTTTATGCCGTGGCTGGCGGCCACGGCACGTATTCACTCACTGGCGGTCACCGAAAAACGTGGCAGCTTTAAAGCATGGACGGTATTGCTGGCTATTTTTGCGTTTTCTTTAAGTTTATTGGGAACCTTCCTGGTGCGTTCCGGTGTATTGACCTCTGTACATTCTTTTGCCAGTGATCCTGAACGAGGGTTATTTATTCTTGTCTTTTTGGTTATTGTCGTGGGCGGTTCGCTGAGCTTGTATGCCTGGCGTGCACCGACGATAAAATCGACCAGTCGTTTTGCATTATTTTCAAAAGAAACGGCCTTGTTGTTAAATAATATTTTATTGGTCGTCGCGGCAGCCAGTATTTTACTGGGCACTTTGTATCCTTTAATCATAGATGCATTGGGTGTTGGTAAAATTTCTGTTGGTCCTCCTTATTTTAACAGTGTCTTTGTACCTATTATGGTGCCGTTAGTTGCATTGATGGGAGTGGGGGTGCTGGTTCGTTGGAAACAGGATAGTTTGCAACGAATGCAAAAGCATTTGTTAATTTATTTATTCATTAGTGTAGCTTTAGGTGTTTTAAGTACTTTGGCAATGCCAAGGTTTACAACGGGTGGGATGATTGCCACCACATTGGCATGGTGGGTTGTTTTGAATATGGGTTACAGCTTTAAACAACGTTTTAAGGCAAAAGCCATTTCGTGGCAATCATTAAAGAAAACCCCGCGTGCTATTTATGGAATGCATATCGCACATGTCGGCATTGCCGTTTTTACTGTCGGGGTAACATTAACGTCGGTTTATTCCACTGAAAAAGATGTCATGCTAACACCGGGTGAATCCTATTCTTTAGCCGGCTATGATTTTAAGTTTACAGGTTCAAAGCAAATGACCGGACCAAATTATCAGGGATATCGAGGCCATGTTATTGTCAGTAAAGATGGTCAGGTCATTGCTGATATGGAACCGGAAAAACGTGTTTACAATGTACGCCGTAATCCCATGACCGAGGCAGCAATTGATGCTGGTTTCACTCGAGACCTGTTCGTTGCCATGGGTGAACCACGTGGCAAACAAGGTGGCTGGGCATTACGCATATACCATAAGCCCTTTATTCGCTGGATCTGGTTAGGTGCCTTGATCATGGCTTTTGGTGGTTTGTTATCGGCGACTGATAAGCGTTATCGAAAAGCGAAGTAAAGGCATTACTCATGTTAAAAATAAAATTTCTGATTCCCTTATTGGCATTTGTTTTATTGGTTATTTTACTTGCAGTAGGTTTGTCCAATGATCCGCGCAAGGTCCCCTCACCACTGGTTGGTAAAGCGGCACCGGATTTTGAATTACCACGTTTGACTGACCCCTCTGTAAAATTCAGTCCTCAATCACTCAAGGGTAAAGTCTGGTTATTAAATGTTTGGGCATCTTGGTGCAGTGGTTGCCGGGTTGAACATC
>JALXDW010000394.1:0-7393 GCA_027070385.1 Chromatiales bacterium | reverse complement strand
CAAAAAACTGGTTAAATAAACTGGGAAATCCTTATCGTTTGGTCGTGACGGATCAGAAAGGTCTGGTCGGGTTTGATTATGGTGTCTATGGTGTACCTGAAACGTTTTTTATTGATAAGAAGGGCATAATCCGTTACAAGCATATTGGCCCTATTAGTTATAAAGATTTAACAGAAATTGTTATTCCTTTAATCATGGAATTGAAAGCTGAAAAATAATTTATTTTGGATACCAATGGATATGCGGATTTTTATATTTTTATTATTAGCACTGCAATTAAACATGGTGAATGCACGTGTTGAATTCCGGCAATTTGAACAAGCTGAACAGGAAGCACGTTATAATCAGTTAATTGATGAATTGCGTTGTCTGGTTTGCCAGAATCAGAATTTAAAAGGTTCCAATTCCGATCTTGCAAAAGATATGCGTGACAAGGTTTATCAAATGATTTCAGAAGGTAAATCCAATCAGGAGATCATTGATTTTATGGTAGCCCGTTACGGTGATTTTGTTTTGTACAAGCCACCGTTTAAATCCATTACGCTATTATTATGGTTGGGACCCTTACTCTTTTTCATCATAGCGATGATAGTGCTTTTCAGAATCATTAAACAGCGTAGTCAGAGTATATCGATTGAGTTGAGCGAAACTGAACACCAACGTGCGCAACAGTTATTAAACAATACATCATTAAAAAAGGATGATGAATCATGATAGGTTTTATGTTTTTTTCATTGCTCCTTATTATCGTTGTATTATGGTTAATTGCTCCCGCATTGTTAGGCAAGCGCACAATTAATAAAGATGACACGGATTCACAAAATGCCGCAATAGCGAAGGAACGTTTGAATGAATTGGAACTGCGTCTGGAGCAGGGCGATATTTCTCAGCAGACCTTTGAGCAAACCCGGATTGAAATTGAAAAGGCACTGTTGGAAGATATTCATGATGGTGAACAAACGGCAACTGTTTCACCTAAAATAGAGAAAAATGCTTATATTATTATTACAGCCATTCCGTTAATGGCATTGGCGTTATACTGGTTATGGGGTTCTCCTGACAGTATTAATTTATCCGCTCAGGCCAACCGTCAGGTACAACCGGCACAAGCTGGCACTAACAAAAAACATGTTGGTTCGGTTGAAGAGATGGCGGCATTGTTAGAAGCAAAATTACAAAAATCACCGAATAATCCAAACGGTTGGTATACGCTTGGACGTACTTTCATGTCACTGAAACAATATGATCGTGCAGTCGAGGCATTAAAGCGGTTACGTCAATTGGTGGGTGATGATTTCACTGTACTGATAACCCTTGCTGATGCAATGACCATGGCCAACGGTGGGCGCATGGCAGGTGAGCCGTTTGCGCTGATTAAAAAAGCATTACAACTGAAACCGGATGATCCAACGGCATTGTGGCTGGCAGGTTTGGGTTATGAAGAAGCCGGTGACGGCAAGAAAGCCGTCAAGTTGTGGAAAAAATTATTGCCGTTAGTTGCAAATGAAGCCGATTCGGTTCATCAGGTAAAATCATTGATAGCCGCTGCAGAACGTAAAATGGGTTTGCAACCAACAGTTGAAGTTAATAAGCCATTGAGCCCTTCTCAATCACGATCGCAATCCGTGATGGCGGAAAAAAACAAGCCAGCAGCAACGGGGGCAAGTATTCGAGTCAGTGTAAAATTAACCTGGGAAAACAAGAATAAAGTATCCGCTGATGATTTTGTACTGGTGTATGCACGTGCAGCTCATGGCCCACGGATGCCATTGGCGATTGTCCGTAAACAGGTTAAAGACCTGCCTTTCACTGTTATGCTGGATGACAATATGGCCATGCGTCCGGACATGAAACTCTCCAATTTTGGGCAGGTCAATATTATTGCCCGGGTTTCCAAGCAGGGACAGGCCATGCCACAAAGCGGTGATTTACAAGGCCAGGTTGGCCCGGTGGCGGTTAAAAATGCACAACCCGTTACGGTGGTGATAGACAAGGTTTTACCCTAGTATTTGGCTACGGCCGAATGATGCTATTTGGATTTAGTCCGGTATGGCTTAATATTGAGCCATTAAATTGATTTAAGTCATTGTTTTATCGGAAATATGTGCATATTCTCGATGAAATAGAGGTGAGGCGTGTTAATAAATTCACTTGACAGCCATTGCTATCTAGTCTATTTTTCATCTCAATTTAGACTGATTCTAAATTGAAGTTTTAAGGCATTCGCCACAATTCAGAGTCGGTTTTCAGGTAGTACACAAGTTGTTTGACAGTGATTATTTTATAAATTGATAACAAAAGAGGTGACATTATGTCCTTAAAAGGAAGTAAAACAGAACAAAACTTGAAAGATGCTTTTGCCGGTGAATCACAAGCAAATCGTCGTTATTTGTACTTTGCAGCAAAAGCAGACGTTGAAGGTTATAACGATGTATCGGCTGTATTCCGTTCCACGGCAGAAGGTGAAACAGGCCACGCACACGGTCATCTGGAATATTTGGAAGAAAGTGGTGACCCGGCAACAGGTCTGCCTATAGGTTCAACCAGTGACAACCTTAAAGCAGCCATTGCCGGTGAAACACATGAATACACCGATATGTATCCAGGTATGGCTAAAGCCGCTCGTGAAGAAAACTTTGATGAAATTGCTGACTGGTTTGAAACCTTAGCCAAAGCAGAACGTTCTCATGCTAACCGTTTCCAGAAAGCACTGGATAATCTCGACGGTTAATCACTTTATACTTCCAGCCATCCGTCCAGATGGTTGGAAGTATAATTAAATTCTTATCAACTCGATTCTAAGAGTGCATATCTAAGGGTATATATTATGGCTCAGCGTGAAGGTAGTTTAGAAGCCCCAACTCGTCATCCTCTTAATTGGAAAGATCCGGAATTTTATAATGAGGGTGCATTATTCAACGAACTGGAACGTGTCTATGATATTTGTCATGGCTGTCGTCGTTGTGTGAGTTTATGCAATGCATTTCCGACGCTGTTTGATTTAGTCGATGAGTCCAGCACCATGGAAGTGGATGGTGTGGCCAAGCAGGATTACTGGAAAGTCGTTGACCATTGTTATTTATGTGATCTGTGTTATTTAACCAAATGTCCTTATGTCCCGCCTCATGAATGGAATGTTGATTTTCCACATGTGATGTTACGAGCCAAAGCAGTCAAGTTTAAACAGCAGGGCGCGTCCTCGCGTGATAAATTATTATCCGCAACTGACACGGTAGGTAAACTGGTTGGCAAACCGGTGATTGCGCAAACAGTCAATTTTGTGAATAAAATAAAATCGGCTCGTAAAGTGCTGCAATCTGTTTTAGGTGTCCATGCAGACGCGGTGTTACCGGAGTACCATAGCAGCTCTTTTCGTTCGAATTACAAGGGTAGTCAGGTTGCAACAGTTAATCCTGGTGAGAAAACAACCGGCAAGGTTGCTCTGTTTGCAACCTGTTATTGTAATGTTAATGAGCCTCAGCTTAACGATGATCTGGTTGCCATTTTTGAGCATAACGGTATTCAAACAACAATAGCAGAAAAAGAACAATGCTGTGGTATGCCAAAGTTAGAATTAGGTGATCTTGAAGCCGTTGAAAAAGCCATGCAGGTAAATATTCCGGTACTGGCAAAATTGGTCGACGATGGTTATGACCTCGTTGCAGCAGTACCGTCATGTGTTTTAATGTTCAAGCAGGAACTCCCCTTGATGTTTCCTGATGATGAAAAAGTAAAAAAAGTACAGCAGGCATTTTACGATCCGTTTGAATATTTAATGCTGCGACACAAGGAAGATAAACTCAACCTTGATTTTAAAAAACCGCTCGGCAAAATTGCCTACCAGGTGGCCTGCCATCTACGGGTACAAAAAATTGGTATGAAAACCCGCGATTTATTGCAATTAATTCCGGATACTGAAGTGCTGCCGATTGAACGTTGTTCCGGTCATGACGGTACTTATGCTGTCAAAGTCGAGTTCCACAAAATATCCATGAAGATAGCCCGACCGGTTGTGAACAAGGTGAAACAGTTTGATGCCGATTATTATTCCAGTGACTGCCCGATGGCTGGGCATCAAATAGAAAATGGACTTGATAACGATTCAGCTCCGACACATCCGCTGGGTTTATTACGCAAAGCTTACGATATTTAATGTATAGAGAAACAATATGAAAAAATTAAGCCGTGAAGATTTATTTTCCCTGGAAGAATACGCCACTAAACGAAGTGACTATCGTGCTTCGGTACTGGAGCATAAAAAGAACCGTAAGGTGGCATTAGGTGAACATGCTACCTTGTATTTTGAAGACAGCATGACCATTCAGTATCAAATACAGGAAATGCTGCGTATTGAGAAAATTTTTGAAGCCGATGGTATCAATGAAGAACTCGATGCCTATAACCCGCTGATTCCTGATGGTAAAAACCTCAAGGCCACCTTTATGATTGAATATGCCGATGTCGCAGAGCGTCAGCGTGTGCTGGAAACACTCGGTGGAATCGAAGACAAGGTTTGGATTCAGGTAGAAGGCTTTGACAAGGTCTATGCGATTGCTGATGAAGATATGGAACGTAACCGCGATGAGAAAACATCCGCAGTGCATTTTATGCGCTTTGAATTCAGTGATGAAATGATTGCCGGCTTGAAATCAGGTAAAAGCTTGTCAATGGGGATTGATTATGAAGGCTTTATGCAGAATGTTTCAACAGTGAATTCTGAAATACAGCAAGCTTTATTGAAAGACTTTGACTAATATGTATTAAAGCACTTGTTTATCCGGTCAAGGGGGCTGATATTGAAAAAAATTCTGATATTGCTCCCTTTATTCTTTTTTATTCAGCTTTGTTTTGCTGAAATATACAAATGGGTTGATGATGACGGTCATGTCCATTTTACAGATACACCGCCACAACATAAACAATCGAAAAAAGTAACGGTTAAAGTTAACACCTATTCCCAGGTTAAAGTTATTCTTCCTGAAAAGCCTGTAGCAAAAATAAAGAAAGAAGCCATTGATAAGAATGTCATTATTTACAGTGCTGAATGGTGTGGTGTTTGTCGTAAAGCCAAGCGATATTTTAAGGAAAAGGGAATCCCTTATACGGAATATGATATCGACAAGACGGAAGAGGCACGCCAAAAATACAGTCAATTAAATGCACGTGGAGTGCCGGTTATTTTTGTTGATGATGTCAGGTTGAATGGTTTTTCACAGGCACATTTTGAGGAAGTTTATTATAATTAATTATCAATAAAATCATTTTTCACAATATGTACATCGCGTTGTGGATAAGGAATGGTTATTTTATTTTCCTTAAACGATTTCCATATTGCGAGATTAATATCCGATTTGACACTACCAACACCTTTTTCCGGATCATTTAACCACAGGCGCAGTTCCAGTTTAATTCCACTATCTTCAAAAGCTGTAAGACGCACATTGGGCTCAGGTGTTTTGAGAACCCGGTTAGAAACATTGCAGGCATCCAGCATGAGTTGCATAGCAACTTCAACATCATCCTGATAGCTTATTTGCAAGGGTACTTTTACTCGAACATGCTTGTCACTGTAACTCCAGTTTGTCACTTCAGAGGTAATAATGTTTTCATTTGGAATAAGTGTTTCAACTCCGTCACGATCTTTAACAACGATATAGCGGGCATGCAGTGCCACGACCCAGCCAAAACGATCACCAATACTGATAACATCACCGGGTTTAATGGAACGATCAAATAGCAAAATAAAACCACTGATAAAATTACTGGCAATACGTTGCAGGCCAAAACCCAGCCCAACACCAATGGCACCGCCAAACACCGTTAAGGTCGTCAGATCAATACCGACACTATTAAGAGCAACAACAATAGCAATACTATAAAGAACAACATTGGCAAATTTGCTTAAACCAACCTGCATACTGGAACTGATTACTTTAGATTGTCTGGTTTGCTGCTCAATGAGTGTGGCTAACCAGCGTGCAACCACAATATAAATGCCCGCCATGATAATAAACTTGGCAACAGATAAAACGGAAATGCGGGTGTTTCCAAAGTTAATAGCAGAGCGATCCAATGCATCAAGTATACCGGGCAACCAGCCGAGTAAATGAAGTGCAACCAGACACCAGATACTGATACTGATAAAGCCTTCCCATGTCCGCAAGTTTTGTGAACGATTAAAAGTACGCCTTAAACTGTAAACAGATATCCGAATAGCTGCCAGTGATAGTAGTAAAGGGATAACAACATCAAGAATGGGAGTGGCGATTTGATAAAATTGTAATATTGCAACACCAATATAAATAAATACTAAAGTAACAATGGGGAAAACAAGATAGCCGGAACCACGTAAAAGAAATCTTGAAACCCCACGTTGTTCCTCTTGCCCCAGGTGAGCAGTTAAACGTTTACGCCAGTGATGGTTAAGTTTCCATGCAACAATGATCCCCAAAAATAAAACAGTAAGTTGCCATGCACTGTCTGCAACCAGCAGTTTATGCATTTTGCTTGAAATAAAGGATTGTAAAAGTGTCAGGTTTTCCATGTTTATACTATCGGGTTGAATAAAGCATTATTGTAGTGGTTATGATTAAAAATAGTTAGTGCATTTTGCAATAGAGTGAATTTTTTCGAATAGATTAAAGATGCTTCTTATACGATCGACTGAATAAATTTTATTCAGCTTAACATTATTTTTGTTTAAAAAACCAACAAAATGATCAAAAAATAATCACTCGATATCATGTTTTGGAGTTAATCTAATTACTTTGCTTAACAAATAAACATAAACTGCAATATGCACTTATATAGAAGTGTTAAAGTGATTTGTTGACCTATGAAATATTAAGTGTTTAGATCCGTTTTACACACTTTGAGATTTTTAAAGACCAGAAGGAGAAGGGCTTTAGGGAAGAATGGTTTGCAAGGAGCAGGTTTAAAACAGCCAGTTGAACACCTCCTCCGAGTTTTCAGTTGTTAACTTTTCTTGAATGTTTTTCTTGTAAGTTTAAATTTTTAGTATTAAAAATATTTTCTAGAGGAGAAATCAATGAGACACATTGATGCAATACATTATGGAAAACGTACTTCAATAATATTGACAACTTTAATCAGCCTGTTCGGTTTATTTCTGTTTGGCAATATCGCAGCAGCGGGTACCATTGCCGGTTCAGCACATGATTTTTCTGCACTGGGTTGGGGTGGAGGAGAAATTTGTGTTGCTTGTCATACTCCTCACCAGTCTGACACCACGGTAACCGCACCTTTGTGGAACCACACCAATACCACCACAAATTTCACCATGTACACTAGCCCAACACTAGACGCAGTCAGTACCGGTCAACCCGGTGGTACTTCACGCCTGTGTCTGTCGTGTCATGATGGTACTGTGGCT
>JALXDW010000393.1 GCA_027070385.1 Chromatiales bacterium | reverse complement strand
ATATTAGAAAATTCTTATGCAACCTCAACTCACTTTTTAAAAGGGGTCTAAACCAATTTAAAAACTAAATTAAATTTTCCAGATGTCCATCACTATCTCTCGCAGTAAATTCAGTTTTCCATGAAAGAAATGGCTGGTAGCTTCTAAATAGTAAAATTCGGGGGGGCATTGCTGGCTTTTCACCCAGGCTTCGACCGATTCCGGGGGAGTTATTTCGTCCTCCTGCCCTTGTATCACGTACCAGGGGATGGTGATGCATGCCCGTGACTCAAACTGAAACAGCCCCACGGGCGGTGCTACCAATAATAAGCGCTCAGCATTTATTTTAGAATAAGCCTGATACGCCACGAAACTGCCAAACGAAAAGCCTGCCAACCTAATCGGCCGGTTAGGGTACTGCTGACGCGCCCATTCGGCTACGGCAATGCAATCTTGCTGCTCACCCAAACCATGTTCAAAATGCCCTGCAGATTGCCCCACCCCACGAAAATTAAAACGTACCGCGGGCATTCCCAATGCCAGACAGGATTTTGCCAACGTATGTACCACTTTATTTTGCATACTACCCGCATATAGTGGATGCGGATGACAAATAATTGCAACGGGGGCACTCTCCGATAAGCTTTCAGGCTCTTCAGGTAATATTTCAAGTTGACCAACCGGGCCATTGATTAATATTGATGACATACCAGGTCTTCTTACTCTTTAATATTATTCATTATTCCTACCTTCACAGGAATAGCGAATGTTATGACTTTAGCTTTAGCCGCTCGACTATCTTACCCTGTTGAAGATGTTGTTCGATGATTTCATCAATGTCTTCTTCATCCAGATAGCTGTACCAGGTACCTTCAGGGTAGACCACCAATACCGGCCCTTCATCACAACGCCCTAGGCAACCGGCCATATTGATGCGTGCTTTTCCTTCACCGGCCAAACCCAGCGCTTTCATCCGTTTTTTTGCATAATCACGCAGGCCACGTGCACCTAATTTTGCACAACAGCTCTCCCCTTCATCTCGTTCGTTAACACAAAAAAACAAATGCTGTCGATAATAACTCATAGTCGGATAGTCTCAATTTGGTTGCTTTATTTATTTCAGAGCTTCATTATATCATTCCTTTTTATGTGAACACGTCAAAAATTTCGGGGTTACTTTTGCCGCTTAAACAACAGATCAATCTGCTCGCTGACCAGTGTGTTAAATGCGGTATGTGCCTGCCAGGTTGCCCGACTTATCAGCTTAGCCATAATGAAAACGAATCACCACGAGGGCGTATCGCACTGATGCAGGGCATTGTGAATGATCAACTGGCTTTATCTTCCAGAGTTATTGAGCACCTTGATCATTGCCTTGGCTGCCTGGGTTGTGAAAAAATTTGCCCGTCAGATGTGCAATACCAAATTTTGATTGATGCCATTCGTGAATACACGCAGACAAAACAATCCCCTCTTACAGCCAAAGCTCAGGCCGGGTTCATTTCTCTTTTCATTAACCCAACGATACAAAATGGTTTATTCGCGTTACTGCGTTTTTATCAGTTCAGCGGATTTCAAAAACTGCTGCGGTTTTCAGGTATATTAAAATTAATCGGTATCGACAAACAGGAACAACTGCTACCCAAACTACAACCTCAATTAACATTACAACCCCGTTATTCATCCACAGGAGATTCATTGGGAACGGTTGCGCTGTTCATTGGCTGTATGGGCAAACACTTTGAGCAATCAGCCATACAGGCAAGTATTCAGGTTTTAACCCGGCTGGGTTTTGATGTGGAAATCCCTGAACAAGTTTGCTGTGGTGCATTGCATCAACATAGCGGCTTTCATCATCAGGCTGAAACACTTGCAAAAACCAATATGCAATTCTTGCAGAACAATCATTATACAGCCGTTTTATTTACTGCCAGTGGTTGTGGTGCGCAGTTACAGTCATCATTAAAAACATCGCCTCTCCCTATCACCAGCCTGATGGACTTTATACTGCAACAAATAAAAAAAACCCCCGTTGTATTTAATGCCATCGAGCAACATATTGCACTTCACCAGCCTTGCAGCCTGCAAAATACACTCCGACAAGCCGATGCAGTGACCGCTATGTTAACTAAAATACCTGGCTTAAAAATAACTGAACTTCAATCCCAATGCTGCGGTGCGGCCGGCAAAAACATGCTTACCCAGGCCGATTTAGCGGCTCAAATCCGGCAACCCCTACTCAACCAGATACCCGATTCCATTACTGGCATTGTCAGCAGTAATATAGGCTGCACGATACATATCAGTGCAGGCTGTCACCACAAGATACCCGTTATCCATCCAATTGAGCTTGTTGCCAAAAGCTTGCAATAATGGCTTAAAAACCAAATCAGCTTGTATTTTATCCTTGTTGCTTTTGGCTGCTTCCGTTAACATTCCTGTATGTCGCATTCACAACGTCATTACAGCCCTGCCGATTTACTGATTATGCAAATTGATAATGGCTTGCGCACGATGTTTGGTAAACCACTTGTCACTGAACGAGCTGATCCTCAAGACAACCTTGTGGCCGACACAAAACCAACACTGTCGACCACAGAAAAAATACTTTCAGCTCGACTTATGCGTATTAACCATGCAGGGGAAGTGGCAGCGCAGGGTTTGTATCAGGGACAGGCACTGACTGCAAAATTACCGGATGTGCGTGAGAAAATGCAGCGTGCTGCAGAAGAAGAAAATGATCACCTTGCCTGGTGCGAACGCCGGATTAAAGAGCTAGGCTCACATACCAGTTATTTTAATCCACTCTGGTATTTTGGTTCTATTTCCATTGGCGCACTTGCCGGTATTGCCGGTGATAAATGGAGTCTGGGCTTTGTTGCTGAAACAGAGCGCCAGGTTGTAAAACATTTAGATGAGCATCTGGCAACGATTTCAGAAAAAGATATTGAGTCCCGTGCCGTGCTGGAACAAATGAAAATCGATGAGGGACATCATGCAACCGTTGCTCTGGAAGCCGGTGCAGCTGAATTACCCGCTATGGTTAAAACCTTGATGGGATTAACATCCAAAGTAATGACAAAGACAGCTTATTGGTTTTAACACCTGATAAAATATTTTTTACCACAAAAAACACAAATTATTTTTACTTCATATTCTTTGCTCCTTCGTGGCTAAACTTTTTTATAATATTTCAAGCAAAAAAAATCGAGCTGCAGCTCGATTCTTAAAACTTAAAAAACTTTATTCAAAAATTACCGCGTACCAAATACCACGATGGTTTTGCCTTTCACGTAAATCAATTCCTGCTCTTCCATTGTTTTTAAAACACGCCCTACCATTTCGCGTGAGCAACCCACAATACGGCCAATTTCCTGACGGGTAATTCGAATTTGCATTCCATCCGGGTGCGTCATCGCATCCGGTTGTTTACACAAATCCAGTAAGGTACGCGAAACGCGACCAGTAACATCCATAAAAGCCAGGTCATTCACTTTGCGGCTGGTATGACGCAAGCGTGCCGCCATCTGCGCTGTCATTGCAAAAAGGATTTCCGGGTATTCCTGATAAAGCTGTCGGAACTTGGTAAAGCTGATTTCAGCAACTTCACAAGCCGTACGGCTACGCACCCAGGCACTGCGATCCGGCTCTTCACCGAACAAAGCCATTTCACCAAAGAAATCACCTTTATTCAGGTAAGCAAGAACAATCTCACGGCCATCTTCGTCTTCGATTAAAACTGAAACGGAACCTTCAACAATATAATACAATACATCCGATTTATCACCGGCGTAGATAATCACATTCTTCGCCGGGTAATGCCGGCGATGGCTCTGTTCCAGTAACTTATCCATCGAAGGCATTTCGGCCTTATAGTTAACAATTTGTGTCATGCTATTCCCTGTGCTTAACATAGGCTAATTATTCTCTGCTTGTTATAATACTCATCGGTTGTTTAAGCAAGCATAGTCTATTTTAGCCTAATAAACTGCGAATGCGGTCACTACCAGCCCGATTTCAGCAAATATTTATAATTTTAAAGCTAAGGTGTTAAAAAATATAAGGAATTTCCAAAAAATGAAAACAAGAATAAAATGGGTTGAGGG
>JALXDW010000392.1 GCA_027070385.1 Chromatiales bacterium | reverse complement strand
GTGTAGTTAACGGGGGCAACTTTTTAGTTGCCCCCCTTTTTTTTAGTGCCAGTTATATTGAAAATATTACTGGCACTTATGCAGCTCTGCTGCTTAGTGCATCCATTAGTTTTTTGAAAATATTACTGGCACTTATGCAGCTCTGCTGCTTAGTGCATCCATTAGTTTTTTGAAAATATGACTCGCACTTATGCAGCTCTGCTGCTTAGTGCATCCATTAGTTTTTTGAAAATATGACTGGCACTTATGCAGCTCTGCTGTTTAGAGTATTTATCTGTATTTTAAAAATATTACGTGCACTTATGCTGCCGGAGGCTTGCTTGGTGTGCCAGTCGTTTTGGCTCTCCGTCAGTTCCTTGTTTTGCCGATGCAATTTCTGGCCGAATAAGGTAACATTCCCTCATTATTAACCCCACAACCACTGTTTAGCTTGGCGCGGCGTTAGAACTATTAACCGTTTGATTTATATAGACTTTATGAGGCTGAAATGTTTACAAAAGATATGACTATTGCAAGTTTTGACGATGAACTCTGGCAATCAATGGAAAAAGAGCGGGTGCGTCAGGAAGAACATATCGAACTCATTGCCTCTGAAAACTACACTAGCCCACGTGTGATGGAAGCACAGGGTTCCGTTTTAACCAATAAATATGCCGAAGGTTACCCAGCGAAACGTTATTATGGTGGTTGTGAATACGTGGATGCGGCCGAACAGTTGGCGATAGATCGGGTTAAAGAACTGTTTGGTGCTGATTACGCCAACGTACAACCGCATTCCGGTTCGCAGGCCAATGCGGCAGTTTATATGGCACTATGTCAACCGGGTGATACGGTTTTAGGAATGAGTCTGGCCGATGGCGGGCATTTAACGCACGGTTCCAAAGTGAGTTTTTCCGGCAAAATGTATAATGCGGTGCAATACGGTTTAAACAGCGACACGGGTGAAATTGATTACGAGCAGGTAGAGGCTCTAGCTAAAGAACATAAACCCAAAATGATTGTGGCGGGTTTTAGTGCTTATTCGCGTGTAGTGGATTGGCAACGTTTCCGGGATATTGCCGACAGTGTTGGTGCATATTTAATGGTGGATATGGCGCACGTTGCCGGTTTGGTTGCAGCCGGTGTTTACCCTAATCCGGTTGGTATTGCCGATGTCACCACCTCAACCACGCACAAAACATTACGCGGCCCTCGTGGTGGTATTATCTTGGCCAAGCGTAATGAAGAAATTGAAAAGAAATTTAACTCGGCCATTTTCCCTGGTATTCAGGGTGGCCCTTTAATGCATGTGATTGCTGCCAAAGCGGTTGCATTTAAAGAAGCGCTTGAGCCTGAATTTACTACTTATCAGAAACAGGTCGTTGTGAATGCACAAGCCATGGCAAAAGTACTTATTGATCGTGGTTACAATATTGTATCCAAGGGAACTGACAATCATTTATTCCTTGTTGATTTAATCAACAAGGGGATGACCGGTAAAGAAGCCGATGCGGCATTGGGTTCAGCGAATATAACTGTAAATAAAAACTCCGTACCCAATGATCCACAATCACCTTTTGTGACCAGTGGTTTGCGTATTGGTACCCCTGCTATTACCACGCGTGGTTTTAATGAGCAAGATGCAACTGAACTTGCAGGCTGGATTTGTGATGTGCTGGATAATTTGGGTGATCAGTCAGTGGTCGATTCGGTTAAGCAAAAAGTACTGGATATTTGTAAACGGTTGCCGGTTTATAGTTGATTTGTTAAACCATGGCGACACAACGGACATGACTTAGAATAAAAGAAACCGTCATTGCGAGCGACAGCGCGGTAACCTTGTTGTTGCGTGGTATTACCAGGCATATTGCCGCGCTGTCGCTCGCAATGACAACAATATTTTTGCCAGACTCGTTGTGTCTCCGTGGTTAAATTTTTAAAGGTCAGCTAAATGTACTGCCCATTTTGTAATGCAGAAGATACCCGTGTCATTGATTCTCGCTTAACCAATGATGGTTCCAGTGTTCGTCGTCGTCGTGAATGTACTGCTTGTAGTGAACGTTTTACCACGTTTGAAACTGCTGAGTTGGTCATGCCTAAAGTGATAAAAAACAGTGGTCGCCGTGAACCCTTTAATGAGGATAAATTGGTTGCGGGTATTTCACGCTCTCTGGAAAAACGACCAGTGGATACCAATGAGATTGAAGCCAGTGTCAATCGTATTTTAAAGCGTATTCGTGCGACGGGTGAACGGGAGTTATCATCATCTTTAATCGGTAACTGGATTATGGATGAGTTACGTGACCTGGACCAGGTTGCTTTTGTGCGTTTTGCCTCTGTTTATCGCAGCTTTGAAGATGTCAGTGCTTTTCAGGATGAAATTGAAAAACTAAAAAATGTACCTTCACCGGAAGAAAAACGTAAACAACAATCATTATTACCCGATGAAGACAAAGAGTGAATAAAGCGATGACTCATTTCAGTGCTTATGATCATGAATTTATGTCACGAGCCATTCGTCTGGCAAAAAAAGGTTTGAATACCACGCAGCCGAACCCGCGTGTAGGTTGTGTTATCACGCAAGATAATTGTATTGTCGGTGAAGGCTGGCACAAAAAAGCCGGTGAACCCCATGCTGAAATCAATGCCTTGTTACAAGCCGGTGGTCAGGCCAAAGGCGCCACTGTTTATGTCACTCTTGAACCCTGCTGTCATACGGGCAAAACACCCCCATGTACCGACAGCTTAATTAAAGCCGGAGTGACAAAAGTTATCGCGGCCATGCAGGACCCGCATGATAAAGTCGCAGGGCAGGGGTTCGAAAAATTAAAGCAGGCAGGGATTGAAGTCCAAACCGGTTTGCTGGAAGAGCAAGCCCGTTTACTGAATCCCGGTTTTATCAAACGAATGCAACAAGGCTTACCCTTTGTGCGAGTAAAAATGGCCATGAGTGTTGATGGCCGCACTGCGATGGCTTCGGGCGAGAGCAAATGGATAACCGGTGCATCGGCTCGTCATGATGTGCAGCAATGGCGGGCACGCAGTTGTGCCATGCTGACCGGTATTGGTACTATTTTGCATGACGACCCTTCTTTAACGGTACGTTCAGTCAGACCGATATTGGAAAAGGTCGGTTTTGCAGCGAATGTTCAAATTGACGTACGCCAACCTTTACGTGTTATTTTGGACAGTGACTTAAAACTACCGGTCAATGCCAAGGTGATTCAGCAAGCGGGTGATGTGCTCGTTTTTACCTCTAGCGAGGACAGTGAAGCAAAGGCCGCATTGGAACAGGCCGGGGTTTCAGTGGTTGCAGTGCCAAAAGAGGGTAATGGACTGGATTTAACGGCTATTCTTCAATATTTGGCTTCATTGCAAATGAATGAAGTGATGGTGGAAGCCGGTGCAAACCTGGCAGGCAGTTTTGTTGCAGCGGGGTTGGTGGATGAGCTGATTTTATATATGGCTCCTGTTTTAATGGGGAATAATGCCCGGGGTCTGTTTAATCTAGGGTTTATTCGGCAAATGAGTGATAAAATTCGACTCAATATCAAGGAAATGCGGCAATTTGGTGAAGATATTCGAATTATCGCAACACTCTCCTGATATACCTTATATAATAGCGCGCTATGTTTACCGGAATTATTGAGGCCAAAGGCCAAATTGAAGCGATTGTGCCAAGTGGGGAAGATATGCGTGTGCGTATCGCCACGGGTAAGCTGGATTTAAGTGATGTAAAACTCGGTGACAGCATTGCCGTTAATGGGGTTTGCTTAACCGCAGTGGAGCTGCCGGGTAATGGGTTCTGGGCCGATGTTTCTGCTGAAACCCTGGCACACACGACTTTTAAAACCTTGTCTGTGGGTACCGTGGTAAATTTAGAAAAGGCACTCACACCCACTACGCGATTAGGTGGACACCTGGTCAGTGGTCATGTGGATGGTGTGGGAGAAATTATCTCACGCAAGGTGGCCGGTCATTCCGAACAATTTAAAATTAAAGCACCGGATGCCTTGGCAAAATACATTGCCAAAAAAGGTTCAATTTGCGTCGAAGGCATCAGCCTGACTGTCAATGAAGTAAAAGGAGCCGTGTTTGATTTAAACAT
>JALXDW010000391.1 GCA_027070385.1 Chromatiales bacterium | reverse complement strand
TACCAGTACAATGCCGGAATAAGGCTTGTAACCCCGCTGGTTTCGCACAAATAATAAAATATAGAAAAAATAGGCCAAACCCAGCAAACCGGCAAAGAATTTTGAGTAAAAAGCCAGCCCTAAAAACAACCCGGCTAGAAAATACTGTTTAAGCTGATCATTTTGTTGTGCCTTAAAAAAGTAAACAGCCGAAATAAAGGACCATAATATTAACGGTGTATCGGTTGTGATCAGAACAGACAATAAATTAAGCGGTGCAATTAAAAATAAAATAGCAGCGAGTGCCGCCTTTGCTTCATCAAACGGTCTTAATAACCGAAAAATAACCACGCCCATGAAGGCAAACATCAAGATGCCGGGTAACCGTAACCAGAGTGTTGCATCCGAGAACAGCAACATCAGGCTTAAAAACCAACCAACCATCGGTGGGTGGTCATAATAGCCGTAATCCAGATTCTTACCCCAGGTGATAAAATAAGCCTCATCACCGGTAATCGGGATCCATGCAGCGACTCCCAAGCGAATCAACAGGCTCACAATCAAGGTGAACTTGAGCCATTCAGCGGGCTGACTGTTTTCAAATTTACTCAGTATAAATTTCATTGCGGGATCTTAACATGTTCTGCGTCTCTCTCTATAGTCATCGATCTAGTGCAAGCAAGGCGACTCGGGTATAATTAAGCACTTCAGCCATAACCCAAATTTAAAGCAGTTACCATAATATGGATAAAACATATAACCCACATGCCATTGAACAACGCTGGTATGAAACATGGGAAAAAGATCAGCAGTTTTCACCTGAAGACCCGGCAAAATCCGATGCCCAACCCTACTGTATTATGATCCCGCCCCCCAATGTCACCGGCAGTTTGCATATGGGGCATGGTTTTAATAATACGGTTATGGATACCCTGACACGTTATCATCGCATGAAAGGTTATAACACCCTTTGGCAGGTTGGCACCGACCATGCCGGTATTGCCACCCAAATGGTAGTTGAACGCCAGCTTAAAGCCGAAGGCAAAACCCGCCATGATCTTGGCCGTGACAAATTCATCGAAAAAATATGGGACTGGAAAGAGCATTCCGGTGGCACCATTACTCAACAACTGCGACGTATGGGTTCATCCGTTGACTGGAGTCGCGAACGTTTTACCATGGATGAAGGCTTGAACGATGCAGTCAGGGAAGTTTTTGTTAAACTGTTTGAAGAAGATTTAATTTATCGTGGCAAACGGCTGGTTAACTGGGATCCGGTTTTACATACCGCCGTATCGGATTTGGAAGTTATTTCCGAAGAAGAAAACGGTCATCTCTGGCATATGCGCTACCCGCTTAGCGATGGCTCCGGCCAGCTGGTCGTGGCAACAACCCGCCCGGAAACCATGCTGGGTGACTCGGCCGTTGCCGTTCATCCCGATGACGAGCGTTATCAACAATACATTGGTAAAACCATTACCCTGCCATTAGTCGGCCGTGAAATTCCAATCATTGCCGATGATTATGTTGATCCGGAATTTGGTACAGGCTGTGTCAAAATTACACCCGCCCATGATTTTAACGATTATGAAATGGGCAAGCGCCATGACTTGCCGCTATACAATATCTTGACCATCGATGCCGCAATTAATGATGATGCACCGGAAAAATACCGTGGGCTTGATCGTTATGCCGCACGCAAGCAAATTGTTGCTGATTTAAAAGCTCTCGATTTACTGGAAAAAATTGAAGAACACAAACTGATGGTACCGCGTGGCGATCGTTCCGGCTCGGTTGTGGAGCCCTTCTTAACCGATCAATGGTATGTGAAAATTGCACCACTGGCAGAACCCGCTATTAAAGCTGTGCAAGAAGGTGAGATTCGATTTATTCCCGACAACTGGAAAAACACTTATTATGACTGGATGAACAATATTCAGGACTGGTGTATCAGCCGCCAAATCTGGTGGGGCCACCGTATTCCCGCCTGGTATGACGAACAGGGTAATGTGTATGTCGCCCGTGATGAAGCCGAAGTCCGCAATAAATATCAACTCGATGACAGCATTAAACTTTCTCAGGACGAAGATGTACTGGATACCTGGTTCTCATCTGCACTGTGGCCTTTTTCAACATTGGGCTGGCCAGCAAAAGATGCTGAAACCCGGGCCATGCTCGATACCTTCTATCCGACCAATGTGCTTGTCACCGGTTTCGATATTATTTTCTTCTGGGTCGCCCGCATGATCATGATGGGCTTGAAATTTACCGGCAAAGTCCCTTTTAAAGAGATCTATATTCATGGGCTGGTGCGTGACAGTCATGGCCAGAAAATGTCGAAATCAAAAGGCAATGTACTGGATCCGATTGATGTGATTGATGGCATCGATCTTGAATCACTTGTTAAGAAACGTTCAAGCGGTTTAATGCAACCGGAAATGGCACCGAAAATTATCAAGCAAACCCGCAAAGACTTTCCAAATGGCATACCGGCCTATGGCACTGATGCACTACGCTTTACCTTTGCGGCAATGGCCTCTACCGGTCGTGATATTAATTTCGATCTGGCACGCACCGAAGGCTACCGAAACTTCTGCAACAAGATATGGAATGCCGCACGTTATGTTTTGATGAATACAGAAGATCATGATTGTGGTATTAACAGTACAGCAACGGATATTGAATTGAGCATTGCAGATAAATGGATTATCAGCCGACTGCAACAGGTTGAAGCTGAAATAGAAAAAGCTGTCAAGAATTACCGCCTCGATATGATGGCAAACACGCTTTATGACTTTATCTGGAATGAATACTGTGGCTGGTACCTGGAACTTTCAAAACCGGTATTAATGGGTGATAGCAGTGATGCAGCCAAACGTGGCACTCGTCGAACATTGATTAGAGTACTTGAAACAATACTGCGTTTAACCCATCCGATTATGCCTTATATAACAGAAGAAATATGGCAGCGCGTTGCCCCCCTTGCAGGAATTGATACCAACACTCATAAAACCATTATGCGGCAACCTTACCCTGAAGCGGATAACAATAAAATTGATAATGCAGCAGTGGAAGAACTGGAATGGGTTAAAAACTTTATTTTAGGCATACGAAAAATTCGCAGCGGCTATGATATTAAACCCAGCAAGGCTTTATCTGTATTAATTCAGGATGGTTCAGAGCTGGATAGACAACGCCTGGATAACAACAAACACTATCTAAACGAACTGGCTAAAATTGAATCCATTACATGGCTCAATGAATCGGATACTGCACCTGAATCTGCAACAGCACTTGTCGGTGAGATGAAAATCCTTATCCCAATGGCTGGCATCATTGATATTGAAGCTGAAAAAGCACGCCTGAAAAAAGAAATTGACAAACTGGCTGGTGAAATTAAACGTACTGAAGGTAAACTCTCAAATTCCAGCTTTGTCGATAAAGCACCGGAAGCCGTTGTGAATAAAGAGAAAGAGAAGTTAGCCGGTTACCAATCAACAATGGCAAGCTTATCCGAACAACTAAAAAAGATTGAGGCTATCTAAATAAAATTCTTGTTTTGATGGTTACAATCCGGCTGAACTCATTACCATTTTAACAACAGTAACAATAATACCAATAAAGATAGCAACCGCAATCAAGCCGACAACAACATACTGCCAGGGCTTACCGTATTGAAAGTCACGCTCGTAGTTTTTTCTCTTTTGTACACCGAGCATTGCTGCCAGCACACTTTTGGTAACATCCCATAGTGACGGTGCCTTATTATTTTCCTGATTGGATGCATTATTCATTTTAACTTCTCATTGAGTATATTCTTTAATAACACTGATTCTGACATAAACTGCACCTAGTCTTCCAGTTCTTTTGCCATTTGAATACCTTTTTGTTCATTCACGAAAAATAATAATACTCCACCAACCACAAATAATACTGCAACCGATAATATAGAACTGCGAGTATCGTTGGTTATCATCGCAACAATACCCATCAACATCGGGCCCAACACTGCTGCAAATTTTCCCAGCATATTATAAAAACCAAAAAACTCTGCTGACTTGGAATGCGGAATAATTCGGGCATAAAATGAGCGACTCAATGATTGAACCCCTC
>JALXDW010000390.1:2746-4096 GCA_027070385.1 Chromatiales bacterium | reverse complement strand
ACCGCAGAAAAAAGTTATCCACAGTTATTGTTCCATAAGTAGTGAAAAATAATGAGCCTTTTTTAAGAAATAACAGTGAGCTTTCAGTTGACAGCGCAGCGGATAAACATTACTCTTGCGTGCCTTTTCTGACGAAAATAAACGTCAGTAACTTATTGATTTTTAACGGGTGATATTCAAATGAAACGTACATTTCAACCTAGTACATTAAAACGTGCGCGTACACACGGTTTTCGCGCTCGCATGGCAACTCGCAGTGGCCGCGCTATTATCAATGCACGACGTGCAAAAGGTCGCAAACGTTTAAGCGCATAATTTTCGAGTTGAAAACCACCTATGTCCGTTAAGGATCATTGTGTGGCATCCCCCTGTTCAAATCAGCAAGATACTGATTTACTTAAAAAAAGAAAAACAGGGTCTTTTTCTCGAGCTAACCGACTTCTCACCGCAAAACAATTTAGCCGTGTTTTCGAAAACCCTTATAAGCGCCATCATGCTTATTTGCTTATTCTTGTACGAAAAAACAGTGAGCCCGATAATAGACAACCTGCAAGGTTGGGTTTGGCAGTTGCAAAAAAGAACATTAAACTGGCTGTTCGTCGAAATCGATTTAAGCGTATTATTCGAGAAAGCTTTCGCCAACATAAGGTACAATTAGCGGGCTTGGATATTGTAGTACTTGCAAGACATGCAGCGGATGGAGCAACGTCACAGCAGATCCGAACCGTACTTGAGCAGCAATGGCAACACTTAGCAAAGCAATTCAATACCCCTTCTTAATATTAATAAGAGGTTACCGGTATTTAATCAGTCCATTAATTGGATCGCGTTGCCGATTTTATCCAAGTTGTTCAAGTTATGCAGAAGAAGCCATTCAAGTACATGGTGTTGTAAAAGGTGGTTGGTTGGCAATTAAACGCATTGGTCGTTGCCATCCGTTGAATGAGGGTGGTGTTGATCCGGTTCCTGAAAAAGGACTTAAAAAAACATCGGCAACAGACACTGAAACAAAGTCAACGAAAGATGGCGAAAATAATTAAATAAAATATTAACACTCTTTGAGTTAAAGAATAGAAGGTTGTAAAAAGTATGGAACAACAGCGTTTGATGTTATTTGTTGCCCTGGCATTTATTATGTATTTAATGTTTGATGCATGGCAGCAGGATAATGCTCCAGAAAAAGTGACAACAACACCTTCAGTAACAGCGCCAGCAACAACGAACCGAAATAATGAAATTCCGGTTTCACCGGAACAAAATACAGCCACCTCAAGTGCTATCCCTGTTTCACCTTCATCGACTGTACCAACAGAACAATCACAAGAGATTTTCAAGCACGGGCAAGCGATT
>JALXDW010000390.1:0-2736 GCA_027070385.1 Chromatiales bacterium | reverse complement strand
GTGGTGATATCCGCCAGCTTAAACTTTTAAAATACCCGACAAAACTTCATGAAACGAATAATCCATTTTTATTGATGGATGAAAAACTGCCCCGTATTTTTGTTGCACAAAGTGGTTTTACCGGTAAAGCAGCTGATACAAATTCCAGTATCGAGGCTCCGAATCATTTGGACACCTATAAAACGGAACGAACAAATTATGTGTTGGATGAATCAAAAGATTCAATGGCTGTGAATTTATACTGGACCAATAAAGATGGTGTGCAGTTTACCAAAACATATACGTTTTATCGTAATAGTTATAAGGTTGATGTTCAGCATAAAGTAGAAAACAAAGCTTCAAAAATTTGGCGTGGTAACAGTTACCATCAATTACAACGTACGCAGGTTTCCGAAGTAGACCAGTCTCAATTTATTTACACCTATATGGGCGGTGTTATTTTTTCACCGGAAGAGCGTTATGAAAAAATCAAATTTGAAGACATGCTCGAAACCAATTTAAAACGTGATATTACCGGTGGCTGGGCAGCGATGATCCAGCATTATTTTTTAAGTGCCTGGATTCCGGAAAAAGATAAAACTGAAACCTATTACACAGGCTATAAACCCAATCATGTGATTTATACCATCGGGTTTAGAGATAAAAAAGAAACAGTGGTTGCTCCTGGTGCCAGCCATACTTTTAACACCGTCTTTTATGCAGGGCCTAAAGATCAGGCTACGCTAGAAAAAATTGCAGAAGGCTTGGAGTTAACCGTCGATTATGGTGTGCTGACAGTCATTGCCAAACCCATTTTCTGGTTGTTGACTAAAATTCATAGTGTGGTGGGTAACTGGGGTTGGGCTATTATCTTTCTGACTATTTTAATCAAGGCCATGTTCTATAAGCTGTCTGAAGCCAGTTATAAATCAATGGCGAAAATGCGGGCTGTACAGCCACGCATGGTGGCGATGAAAGAACGTTTTGCCGATGATCGTGCCGGTATGAATAAAGCCATGATGGAGCTGTATAAGAAGGAAAAAATCAATCCGTTGGGTGGTTGTTTGCCAATTCTGGTACAGATTCCGGTCTTTATTGCTTTGTACTGGGTATTACTGGAAAGCGTGGAATTACGGCAGGCTCCATGGATTTTATGGATTAAAGATATGTCTGCAGAAGATCCTTATTATATTCTGCCATTGCTAATGGGCATCAGTATGTTTATTCAACAAAAGTTGAATCCAACACCGATTGATCCCGTACAGGCAAAAGTAATGATGATCTTACCGGTGGTATTTACAGTCTTCTTTATGTTCTTCCCGGCAGGCCTGGTTCTGTATTGGGTTGTGAATAATGTTTTATCGATTGCGCAACAATGGTATATCACCAATAAAGTTGTGAACGTGAAAAAGTGATTGTGCATGGAAAATTCGCATTGCCTAATACGGGTAATGCGAATGAATAAATCCTTCTTTGAAGAACCTGTTATTAAATAAACCTTCCAGTATTACCTGAACGTATTAGAGACTTTTTAAGGGTGCAGGTATAAATAACCTTGTTGTTGTAATTCGATGACTTTAACAACACCGGTTGCAACAAATTCCACACCCTCAATGATAGGAAGCTCCTTGAATTTACGCATAATACGAACGGTTGTATTACAGGCGGATACCGTCACTCCCTTTTTGATCAGACTTTGAATATCCTTGATATAACGATTTTTTTTATTTAATAAACCAATACCCGGGCCATTGGCAACAATGGCAATTTTTACTTTGTCACCATAATGTTCAAGCAAGGAACGGCTGTAATTCAAGGCCGCCCGATAAACTTGCTGATTACTGTGAGTGACGTGAATAACAACGCGAACAATTTCAGTCGAATCATTTTTTGCGGCACTACTTGTTTGTGGAAGCATTAAAATCGTGAAGAAAACAAATAATGGGATCAAGCGTATTAAAGAGAATCTATTCATGAGGCTACCGTCCTGGAAAGTGATCGTGTAAATTAATACTTAATTTATCGACCCCAAAAATATCAACTTGAGAAATAAACAGGATACGAATGCAATGCCGGTTTCCCCTAGTACTGATGCTGGACAGCCTTGTGAAATTTGCTACGGAACTGGATGGTTTACCTATGAATGTCCTCATTGCGAAGGAAGTGGTTACAAAATTATTGAACTTAAAGAAGTTGATTCAGAGGAGGGCTAAAATGATAACTATCACAACAGGGGAGATAACCCTCTCCCCTACACAAATAAACATGTTTATGAGATGCCAGTATCAGTGGTATCTCCGATATGTAGAAGGGCTTAAAATCCCACCAAAACCAGATAAATAATTAATAAATTCGGAATACGATAGATACGTGTTTTTTGATGGAATTCGAATTAGCGAAGATCCAAGGTCTTGCCAAACATCACTTTCAGGTAAAAATACTTTTGGTTCTCCCAAATAACTATTTTGGTCATAATTTAATAAGAATCTAAACCAGTCTACTAAATCTCCATTTACTAATTCTGAAATTGTTGCATTTTCCGCCTCTCTATTAACAAGTTTAATATCTTTAACAGATTCTGGAAAAACTAAATCGCCAACCTCTGCTTGCGAAATAGTGGCATGTGTCCACGGCCCAATTACCATTTTTTGTTTGCGTTGTGTAGATTGGCTTGTATTATTCATTATATGGTTATAAGTTTCCAATTGCCCATCAATAAAAATATCCCACCAACCAGTTAAATGGTACATTGGTAAT
>JALXDW010000389.1 GCA_027070385.1 Chromatiales bacterium | reverse complement strand
CTGTTCGGTTTGCAGGCAGGTGTTCGTTACAGCCATAAGAACAACCAGTTGATGTTTCGTTATGAAGCAGATAATGCGGTGGCAGGATTTGATCTGGATAAAAAAATCACATGGTTTCAGTGGCAGTATAATCTACAGGTGAACCATGCCGTGCGTGTGATATACCGGCGTACGTCGTATGATTTTTTTGATGATGAAGACTGGACGCTGGATTATAATTATTATTTTTAATTCAGCATTTGGTGCTAGTGCCTTAGCCTCTGAGCTCAAAGATATAATATATAAAATACTGGCGGGGCAATGCGAGTGGCTGATAGCTAAGACTTACTGAGTTCACTGAGTAAGTCTGGAAGATTTATTTGAATCGTGCCGCGACCAAGGCTTACTATTTTATTTTCTTCAAAACATTTCAAATGTCGAGAGACTACTTCGCGCGCGGTACCTAGCTCATTTGCGAGCTCCTGATGCGTTACTAAGATTTTTTGATTGCCGTCTTTAGATAAACGTAATAGGGCAGATGCTAAATCACGGTCTATTGAAGGTGAGCAAAATTGTTCAATGCGGGATATAACACTGGTAAGACGGTGTGCAAAATTGGCGAAGACAAAGTGCCTGAAAGCTGTTGATGCTGAAACCGCAAGGTCAAATTCTGATGCTGATAAAGCCAGCACTTCGGTAGGTTCTACCGTGTAACTTTCCGCAGGAAAATCTGCGCCGCTGAGTAAGCACGAGGTTGTTAAAATACAACTTTCTCCCTCGCATACATGGTACAGCACAACTTCACGACCTTTTTTGGTGACGATTTGTACGCGCACGCTACCACCTATAACTAATACATAGTCATAGCACTCCACACCAGGTGCGCTAATTTGCGCGTCCGCTGGTATTTTAAGGTGGCGCGATTTTTCAACGATTCGTTCTATGGCTGGATCATTCGTTTGCATTAACTGCGGAAAATGTTTGTTCCACAATGTAATACTTTGATCATCAATCTTATTCATAATCAAGTAGTCTACACGTGAAATTAATTTTGTGTCTGTTTTTAGTATTAAATCACAGGAGTGTGTGACTTGGGTTACACAAGATATATTTAGGTTCTTTAGTGACTGCGTCACTGACGTACATGTCTGGAATCGATAGTATCTTTTTGCATTATAGAAATAATGCAAAAAAACTATTACGGAGAAGATGAATGTTCCAAACAAAACTATCTATAAAAAATCGAAGTGCTCTGCTTGCTTTGGCATTTTTTTTAAGCCTGTTCAGTCTTTCAGTTAGTGCTCATGGTTATAACAACGGACGTATTTTTGCTTTTGTGAATGCATCACAGGGCGGTACATTTACAGATAATATTAATAAGCCATCCATCACTGTGACTATTGCCCCTGGTGCCTTATCTGCAAATGCCAGATTGATTGTTTATCCTCTACGCCATTCCCGCGCCGTTGGCCCAAATCAAACGGCGGCAAGCCCTGTATATAAAGTAAAACTGAAAGCCGTTAGAAATCACCATAGCCGATGGAAATGGCGCAGTAAAAAAATCAAGCCTCTTACGCTTGATACGCCTATGCAAATTGAAATTGCGGCAACGACCGCACCCGTACATCCTCAAATCGGCGAGATCGCAATTTATCGTAATCATGAGTGGCCACGTATGATGGCAAACTTTTATAAAGCATCAAGCAACAGCGTTATTACCCGCACTAAAAACACACATGGTAAATATCGTGTAGCACATAGAACTTTACAGGCACGAAATGCAACGGATGCGGATGTTGTTCGTGGTCGTGATCTATATTTTAACGAAGACTGGGGTAGCCACGAATATTGGGGTGGCACGTTCCAGTTGCATGAAGTATTAAACAATGTTGATCCTGCAACAGCCGCATCGTTAGGCGTACAAATTGATTTAACAAAAGTGCCACAGTTTATTGTTGATGTTATGTTAGGTGATGACTATGCGTTAAAACAGGCCGCGTTAACCGATCCCGCAACCACCATCGCTTTATTACAGGCGGATGCAGTGTTAGGTTTAAAAGCGCAATTCAATGACGAGACAAATCCTAACCGGGTAACCTCAGTTGGCCTCACTTGTGCATTGTGTCACGTAACGGTTACGCCAACTGAGTTCCAGGTTGCTGCGCCACCTGCGCCATTAACATCGTTACCTATCGGTATTCCTGTTATTGGCCCACCAAATTCAGGTATTGCATTAGGTACTATCTTATCGTTCACACCATTGGTTCAAAGTGGTTCTGAAAGCGATAAAATTGATCAATACCAAAGTTGGGGACGCGGCGGTTTCGATCCACGCTTTCTGCCTGACAATCCAATTGATGATGGCGTGAATAATCCAACACAAATTCCGCAACACTGGAATTTCATGGATCTTGCTGATCAAGATTACGATATTACCTGGATTGGTATTTTGCATACTACGGCAGATAATGAGTCACTGGCCAGTGGCCCAGAATGCGGCATCGATTTACCACTGGGTACAAACGGTGCCTGGGGTACTCCTGGTGCGGTTATCAAAGACTTTGAGTTTGGTAACACATTACCGCAGTGGGTATTTGATGCGCTGACGGTTGCTGAAGTTGAAGAGCCAGGTATCGGCACACAGCCTGGCGTTGTTCAGGAAGTTACTCGTGACAAGTTGCTCGACTTAAAAGCATTTATGGAAAGCATTGTTAGCCCTGCGCCATTAGCCTTTAACGAAGCACAAGCAGAAGCCGGATGGGAGTTATTCTACGGTAAAGCCAACTGTGCTTCATGCCACGCATCGGCTGAAGGAACACGTGGTAAAAGTGCCAGAGGTGATGCTGCTCAAAATGAAGGGGTTTACTTTACCAATATTACTGAGAATGAACCGCAGGGATTACTTGGTTTAGGGATTAAAGTTCCTGGTTTAAGGGGGCTTGCATTCACCGCACCATATTTTCATGATGGTAGTGCCGCAACCTTGGCTGATGTTGTTAAACGATATACTTCAAACGATATTCCACAGGTACCTTCAACATTAACGGCTGAAGAGCAGGCATCAATCGTTGAGTATTTGAAGAGCCTGTAAGTTTTTATAATTCGACCATGGTGGTTTCAGGCCGCACATTTGTGCGGCCTTTTTTTGTCTTTGTTACCCTGTATTTGCCAGGTAATTCAATATAAAACATAAGGTTATATGAAAAATAATTCATTCTTATGTGATCCGGTCACTATAGTTATGGACAAAATATAATTATATTTATAAGCCAATAATTTTAAGGATAAAAAAATGATTAAACCAGCAAAAAACTTAATAAAAGCTTTAACACTGTCGGCAGTTTTATTTCCGTTGTCAGCGCAGTCGGATGTTATAAATTTAATAGGGACGCTTGAGGCTGCCAATCAGAATGGTTCTGATCCATCTTTAGTTACTGATCCGCTTGGTGTCGTACCGACCACTGCTAATGGCATTATTACCATGCAGCTTAATGACGAGACCAACACGCTAGATATACAACTGGGTGTAATTGGTATCACCTTGGATGAATTGCTTGATTTTGGGCCAAACACTTCTCCCATTCATTTGCATAATGCTGGCGGTGGCAACCCAGGAAACTTTGGCCCTATTGCTATAGACCCAACGTTTACAGCGGACGCTTCAAATTATATAGGCAATAACGATGGCTTCGCTTTTAGTCGTGATGGTGTATCTATTTTGCTTGAAAACCAGGGTAACGTATCGCTTGGCATGCACCCGGGGAATGGACAAATTGTTGATGCTTTATTATCGGGTAATATGTTTGTTGCGGTTCATACTAATAAACCTATATTTAAAAATGCACCAGATGGTAGGCCAGCGGGTTTTCCTTTTGTAGAAATTCGTGGAAACTTCAGCCCGGCAGTCGTTCCTGTGCCAGCTGCGCTACCACTACTTGGTTCTGGTTTAATCGCGATGTTTGCTGCTGCACGTAGACGTAAGCGTGTTTAATAAGAACGGTTAACGAAATAGATATTTTTTATACGGTGCGGAGTTAAATATATCATCAGGTTTCTCATGGCTAATTGCCTGCTGAAATTTGACTCCGACATCTAAACCGAAGCAGATAACGCGGTGGCAGGAT
>JALXDW010000388.1:1055-4134 GCA_027070385.1 Chromatiales bacterium | reverse complement strand
TGTACTTCCATTTTATGCCGTGTTAATTGGCCGCTGTTAAATAAAACAACAACCCCAATTAGAATCACAACAATAAAAACCAAGGCAAAAACCATGGTTTGACCATGGTGTTTTTTGCCTCTTATTGTGTGCTTAAATATTGGCATTGTTTTTTTCCAGACAAACAAACCCTCTAACCACTTACATTCCCAAGTAGTTACCGTGAAAAATAAATTTAATTTAGGGGGTGATTACTGATTCTGGCCCGTGTAGTCGCCTAAGCCACCTTTATCACCCGCGGCTTTACTAGCAGCTGCATCGGCTGCTGATTTTGCAGCACCTTGTGCACTGCTGCCATCGCCACCACTGAGTTCCTGTGCCATCCCGGAGACCTGATTCTTCACCGTTTTACCGAATAACGAATAAACTGCAATGGCTGCAATTGCAATTAATGCCACGATAATGATGTACTCTGTCATACCCTGACCTAACTGCTTTAAACGACCCTTCTTCATTAAAATCTCCTCAAACTTTTTTATTAATTATAGTGTAAGCAACTCTTTACACCGATTATTTCTTTACCAAATTGTAGGATATCCACCACATTATGCCAACTAGCCTAAAGTATGAAATTCAACCATTTGTATATTGTATGCCTCGCCCAGATCTACTATATTAAGTAGCATAAAATGCTATATTAACAATAACTTATGCGTGTTATGTCCAACAATGAAAACTTACATTATTGATAACCACCCGCTCTTTATGGATGCACTTGGAGGCTTGGTTAAGTTATTCCAGTTCAATAGCACTATATATAAGTATACCAACACGCTCGATGCAATTGAGGCATTGGATAAAACCAGCTTGCCCAGCCTTATTTTTGTCAATATGAGTATGCCGAAGCTGGATGGACTTGGATTTTTGAAAGTGCTGCAAGAACGGCAAATTCTCACCCCGGTGATTATGCTTTCGGATAACGATGATATTAAGCTGATGAAAAAGGCTCTCAGGTATGATATTGCCGGCTTTGTACCTAAAACCCACAGTCCGGCTCAAATACAAAATGCGTTAAATCAGATATTTAATGGTAATACTTATATTCCGGAAACCGTTGAACTGCGGCTTTCTCGTATTAAAAACCTGACAACCGACAAACTACAGGCTGACTCCAGTATCAATGTATTGGGGGTCACTCGCCGACAACGCGAAGTCCTTAAACTGGCAGCCCAGGGCCATACGAATAAAGCCATTGCTTTAATGTTGAATATTTCGGAACATACTGTGAAATCGCATATTTCAGCCATGTTCCAGCTTTTGCATGCAAAAAGTCGAGTAGAGTGTGTACAACGGGCTTACCAAACCGGCCTTATTCGTCCTCCAGAGAGTAATTCAATGTAAATCATAGAGTTATACAGTAATCATTATTTTTAAGGCCAAATTTTGATTTTTAGGCTAAAATCAGGCCCACGAGAAAACTGTTAAGTACGTCACAGTCTCAATTTGGATTAAGCATATATTTTAAGAATGATAAATAGATCTGCACACTATGGCTAAAATACAGACAGCGCGTTCGATTGTAGATAGCGCACTCAATTTACCTTCACAAAAACGTAATGCGTTTGTTGAAGATGCTTGCGAAGGGGATCAAAACCTCAAGCAGGATGTGTTGATATTATTGTCTCAATCAGACAACCAGTCGCCTGCCCATGCCTCTGAAAATGCCCAATCCATGATCGGTGAACAGGTTGGCCCCTATAAAATAGAAAGCATTATTGGTGCCGGTGGAATGGGCATGATCCACAAGGCAAAAGATACCCGGCTGGATCGTTATGTCGCCCTGAAATGTCTGCCCCCGCACCTCACGGTCAATAACCAGAACAGAGAACGTTTTTTGAATGAAGCCAAGGCGGTATCACGGCTGGATCACCCTAATATTTGTACACTCTACGACATTGGCGAAACCGATGATAAGCAACTCTATATCGCCATGCCATTTTATGATGGTTATACACTCGACAAGCGTATGCGTAATGGCCCGATGCCGCTCAATGATACCATTGCGATTTGTTTACAAATCAGCGAAGGACTTCATGCTGCACATAACAGCGGCATAGTACACCGAGATATTAAACCGGCCAACGTCATTGTCACCTCAGAAAATATTGTCAAATTACTCGATTTTGGGGTAGCAAAAATCAGCGGCGTTAATTTAACCTCAACCGGTGTCAGTCTGGGAACAGTTGCCTATATGTCACCGGAACAACTGTGCAGTGAAAAAGTTGATGCCCGTACTGATATCTGGGCTTTGGGTATTATGTTTTATGAAATGCTGGTTGGTGAACGGCCTTATAAGGGAGAGCAAGCACCCGCCATTATTCATTCGGTACTCTATGCCGATCGACCCGATTTAACTTTGCCCGATCATTTGCCAAAAGCACTGAATCTGATTATCGACAAGGCACTGGCACGATCCGTTGATGACCGTTACCCCTCACTTGTCGAATTTATGGCAGACTTACGCAAGATTTCAAATAATGAAACGATTGCACCGCATGTACCACATATCAGTAAACCCACTTTTGATCCGGATGCAACAACCAAAGAGACCGTTGTTAGCCTGGAACAACAAACTATCGAAGATTTCACCAAAGAGCTGACCAAGCATGTTGGCCCGATGGCAGCCGTACTTGTTAGCAAAGCCATTAAAACGGCAACCAGTATGGAAGAACTATGTAACAAACTGGATCAGCACTTACCCAGCGATAGTATTCGCCAACAGATCCGGCAACGCTTTATAACCAGCAGTTCCACCACACACATGACAGCAGAACGTCCTATCACAACAGGACTCACACTGAACGATGAACAGTTTCAGTGTATTAGCAGTGTGACAACTTCGTTTATTGGCCCCATCGGTAAATTACTGGTTAACCGTTATAGTAAAAAATCACAAAATGCAGACGAATTGTGTCAGCTGCTTGCTGAACATGTCGATGAAACAGATGATAAAAATAAACTGATTAACCAGATAAAAAATTGCTTTTAAACCCGGTTAATTCATTTATAAAATAAAAATTCACTATGCCTTGGCCTGAGT
>JALXDW010000388.1:0-1045 GCA_027070385.1 Chromatiales bacterium | reverse complement strand
ATTCAGGCTATTGATATAATAAAAAAATGGAGTGCTACAATGGGCTTGAGAACAAAATTCAACTTGTCTTTTATCCTTGTTGCCGGAATTGGTGTTGCAGCTTCCGGTCTTATTTCATATAAAATGTTGCAGGATAATGCTCGAAAAGAAGTTTTACATACTGCCGGCATTATTATGGCAAGCGCTAAAGCAAATCGCTCTTATACCATTGATGAAATCCGTCCTTTATTACAAAAACTGGACGAAGGTTTTGTACCACAAATGGTACCGGCTTACTCAGCACACGCAAACATTAAACGACTGCACCAACGTTATCCTGAATATACCTATAAAGAAGCCACCATCAACCCAACGAATCCGGCCTCTCGCGCAACCGACTGGGAAGCCTCATTAGTTGAATATTTCAAAGCAAACCCTGAAGAAAAAGAATTAGTGGGGGAACAACAAGCTGCCAAAGGCCGCTCACTCTACATTGCACGGCCAATAAAAATCAGTAAACCAGGTTGCCTGGCGTGCCATGGAAAAGTTGAAGATGCACCCAAAGCCATGCTGGCACATTATGGTGATGCCAATGGCTTTGGCTGGAAAATGGGAGAAATTGTGGGAACACAACTGGTAAAAGTACCCATGTCGTTACCCCTTGAACGTGCCGACACCACATTCAAAACTTTTATGATATCCATGTCTATTATTTTTGTCACGGTAATCGTTATGTTAAACATTCTTCTGAATGCAATCGTTATACGCCCCATAAGAAAAATGTCTCAACATGCAGAAAAAGTCAGTATGGGTGATCTGGAAGCAACAGACTTTAAGGCCAAAAGTAATGATGAAGTTGCATCATTGGCCAATTCAATCAGCCGCATGCATCGTAGCTTAGTCAGTGCCATGAAGATGATCGATGATGACTAAAATAAATTACCACTATCACCAGGCATTATTTTTTGCTGGTCTTATTTTTTGCTGGTCTTATTTTTTCTGGCCTTTAAATAGCTTCTTTAAAACAGAAGGTTTTTGAGCCTTCCATTTTAAAGGCTCAATCTTC
>JALXDW010000387.1 GCA_027070385.1 Chromatiales bacterium | reverse complement strand
TGGGTTAATTTTATTAGGAATAGTATTTTTTCCTATGTTAGCTTTTGGAGATGCACAATATCAAGGACCTGCTGCAGCCGATGCCGCACAAAATTATCCTGAATATGCAGAATAGTTTCTGCCTATCTATATAAATAAAAATCAGATGTAAAAACGGGTGTGTTTCGATAATTTCTATCTGAATTTATCTCTAAAAAAATAAATAATAGCCAACGAAACAATCAAAAAAACAGGAATAATAATACCTGAAAAAAAGATAACTTTTTATAATCAACTTTCATCATACGATTCATCTGTTAGCGGTTCACTATCGGGTTTATCTTCATTTTTATCAATACGCTCAACCACAGGATTACTCCACGTTCCGGTAATATGGTAAAGACGCTTTGATGACTCATCAATACCCGAGCCAAACAGCTTTTTGAAAAAATAAACAATGGCACCGACCTGTGGGCCAAAAATTGCTCCACTGGTTAACGGAAGTGTACCACTGACATTTGGCACAACCGTCACATAATGATCGAAGTCTCTCGCAACAATCCCGGTTCTTCCCGTTACCAGAATATGCGCTGCCGGGCCAGTAATACTGACATCATCCGAATAGGCATTCCCCCCCATAATCTCGTAGTTACCCACGATACGGTCAAAGTTAAACCCGCTTTTAAATGCGTCACCACTAAAAATCATGCCCGGTAAAGATTCAATACTCAGTAAACCCAACATTCGTCCCGCACCAGGATCCACTTTTGTGAACACACCATTGGTAATATCCATTGTGATAATACCATTGAGTGTTGCCCAATCGAAATCACCAAAGCCTCCATCCCAGTGAAAATCACCAGAAAAATCAGCTTCACCATTTTCAATAATCGAGTTAAATCCCAGACTTGTTAATAACTCGCCATAATTTTGAGATTTGACCGTCATCGTCACTTCAGTCGTTTGCTTATCTGGCCGGTAATGCCAGTATGCTTTTCCTTCAACATCCACATGAGGAGAGGTAATAGTAAAGGTATCCAGACTCAAACCACCTTCTTCGTTGTGTGTTTTAAAATAGGCTTTACCATATTGGTAAGTTTCATATTCCAGCTCACCTATCTCACCTTCGAAAACAGGTAACTGACGTGGATCAGATGGTTTTCGTTTTTTCCCGTTTTTTGCTTTAACAGTATGTAAGATATCCATATCCACTTTAACAGGTATACCAAAAAAACTTTTTTTCTTTTTATTGCTAGTCGGTTCGAGGGCATCTAACCAATCTCCCAAAGAAAAATTCCACAAACTCCCCGTTAATAGCAGTATTCCATCATCCGGAATATGTGCTGCCCCCCCTTTGAAGCGAAACTCTCCCTGATTCAGTCTTGCATTTCTGCCACTTAAATCTATATCCATTGCATAGGACATTGCATCACCATAAACAAGGTGTAACAGCATATTATCATCAGAGATATTTTCTATTGTCATATAGGTTGGTACCGCCTTGTTTGCCGGCTTATTCATGGGGGGTGGCAGACTAATCTCTACATGGTCCATAGCAGTTGTTAACTGTAGCAAAGGATTTTTTATCATCCCATCCTGTTTATGTTTGAGTGTAAACACACCCTGCCAATCTGTACGCCCTTTCACTTTATCATAACCTGGGATTTTAAAACGCTGCATCGTTTTACTAACGTCTATATTCCCTTGCATAACAAAACGAATGGGATGCCCACCGAACTCATGACGGGTGAAAATATCAACGACCGACTTGCCACCCATAATATTGGCAGTAATCCCCGAAGCCGTTGCCGAATTTTCAGTTAAATCAACTTCACCATTAATATTCTTCGCATACAATTTATTATTGGACGTTGTTATGCTGGCATTATTTAAAAATGCTTTTGCCTTTACATTTAATGGCGATAACCTTGTCATTTCATCCGACAAAGGAATCGACATATTGACATCAAGAAAAGTCTTACCGGAAAATGTTGACTTTTTAACAAACTTTCGTGAATCAGGTAAAAAAGTGGTGGAGGCATATTGAGCAATGTCATCCAGGTTAGTTTTTATCCGCGTTTTAATTTTAAGTAATGGCTTTTCATAATCATTCAGAGTCATGCTAAAATTTTCAGCATGACTGTTTAACACAGAAACATGTTGCACATTCAGCTTCATACCTTCACCGCTAAAGAATGCTTCAAACCGGGCGTTATCAAGGTGTGGCCAATCTTTTTTATAATTAACCTTGGTATCGTTCACAACAAGGTAAGTTTCAAAAACACCCTGATTATTTCTGTAAGGAAAGTCATTCAAACGCCCATGCAGAATAAGTCCCCCTGTTTCGATATTTCCACCGATAAATGCTGTTTCCATCCATTGCTTAAAGTCACCCTGCATAATAACGGTTGGCAAGTATTTGTAAACCGCATCGGCTTTACCCTTTTTAATGCTTGTCTGTAAATCAATATATGGAGAAATATTACTCGTTGGAATAAGTAGATTAAAACCTGTTTCTAATGAAACATCGCTATTACTTGCTGCTATGTTATTACTTGAAAAATGCCATCCTGTTTTATCTCTGCTCCATTCGATATAACCACTCAAATTATCAATACTGATGGGTATGGGTAAAATTGCTTTATAATCCAGTTCAGCATTTTCAGTATGAAGTGATAAAACACCTGATTGCTGGTTACCAAAAAACTCACCCGAGATACCTTTTAAACCCGGTATTTTATCAATGCTATTGAGTGAAAACTTGTTCACTTTGGCCGACACAAAATATTCTTTTACTTCCTTGTCCTGGGAAACAAGTTGATATTGAATATCACTGATCTCACCGGAGGGTAAAGCCTTGTGCAAATACTTGAAAACAACATCGTCAATGTAGCCACTTTTTAGTAACAGATCACGAATATCCTCAACCCGACAATATTTAATACTGGTTTCAATCGATTCTGTTTTTGTTTCAGCAACATATTTATGTGAAATTTTAACGGCTGTTTCTGGCCAGGCACCTTTTTCAGAAATAAATTTTAATTTTTCAATGGATAAATCCCAGTCATCCTGTTCTTTATCCCATTTAATCAGACCACTGAGTAGCTGGACATTGGCATGTGCTTTGTTTTTTAGTCGTTGTAATACAACATTCGTGGCCGTCACGTCAGCCGAGATCTTGTTTAATTCACCGGCAACCCAGTCACCCCACATTTCAAAATCCATTTGCCCTTGTTCCACCAGTATATCCATAATAACCGGCTTAAAGCCCCATTCACTGGCATCAATATTTTTACCCTTTGCATAAAATTTACCAACCCATTTTATCGGGTCCAACATATCACCATACACATCCAAAGCCAGTTCCAGTTTTTTAGGTTTTTCTTTTTCTGTCTGAGATAAAATAAACTCACCATTAAATTGATGACGATTAAAACTGTTTCTGAGTTTAAAGGTAACATTTTTGAAATAAGTGGGGTCAGTCTGGCGTTTTTTGTCATGCCAGATAATGCTACTGTTTTGAATAATCAAACTACTGCGATTAAACAACCATTGAGACAATTCGTTGTTGTTGGACAATTCCTGATCGGTAAATGCGCCTCCAATATCGGCCACATCCACATCCTGTACCAGAATTTTGCCATTCTTTTTGCGTATAATGGCAAGTTCAATTCCATCAATCGTGTATATATTGGGAATAATTCTGGCTTCTTTTATTGAGCGCCATAATGAAAAACCAATGCGAATCTTTGATATTTCAAGTATTACCCGCTCTTTTTTCCGGCTCATTAATTTTACATCATGAAAAACCACAACCGGTGTTATTCCTGACATAAAGGCATTGAGATCACCAATTTTCACCGGGTGTTCGATTACCTTTGCTAATTGTTGCTCAACATAAGAGCGATAACCTTCCACATCCGGTAAAAACACCCGCGCAGCAGAAATGCCTATTGCAAGCAGTATAATTAAAGCAACAAGCGTATAAAGAAAAAAGTTTCTGATTTTATTTAGCATTAAACTCTAATGGCAGGTATCCGGTTACATCGGTACAACATCAAATTGTTCCTGTGAATATTCTGTTTCAATCTGGAAGCGAATCGACTTGCCGATAAATTCTTCCAGCTCTGCAACACCACTGGACTCATCATCGAGTAAATTATCAACCACCGCTTCTGCCGCCAGTACCAGATAATTTTTAGCATCAAACTGGCGTGATTCCCGTAAAATTTCACGGAAAATTTCATAGCAGACCGTTTCAACCGTCATGATTGAGCCCCGCCCTTGGCAAGTCGGACAGACTTCACATAAAATATGTTCCAGACTTTCGCGGGTTCGTTTACGTGTCATCTGTACAAGTCCTAATGAAGACACTTCACTGATATTGGTTTTTTCCGGATCTTTTAGCAGCATTTTTTCAAGACCGCGCAAGACCTGGCGTTTATGTTCTTCGTCCACCATATCAATAAAATCAATAATAATAATACCACCGAGGTTTCTAAGTCGTACCTGGCGGCAGATAGCCTGGGTCGCTTCAAGATTGGTTTTAAAAATGGTTTCTTCCAGATTGCGATGGCCTACAAATGCACCGGTGTTAACATCAATCGTGGTCATCGCTTCGGTCTGGTCGATAATTAAGTACCCACCTGACTTGAGCTGTACTTTAGGTTCCAGTGATTTGCGGATTTCATCATCCACACCGTATAAATCAAAAATTGGACGTTCACCAGGATAATATTCAATGCAGTTGGCCACTTCAGGAATAAATTTTTTCGAAAATTTTTCAACACGTTTAAATGTTTCGCGTGAATCGATGCGTATTTTTTGAATATCCGTACCACTGAGATCACGCATGGTTCGCATCACAAGCGGTAAATCCTCATGTAACAGGTTAATTACTTTTTTATGCGAGCTTTGCGTTGATTTTGTTTTTACCGCTTCCCATAATTTTTCGAGGAAAACAATATCTTTGCAAATATCTTCTTCACTGATGCCTTCTGCCACGGTGCGTACAATATAACCGCTTTGATATTCCGGGTGTTCACTGTGATGTTTACTGATAATATCTTTCAGACGTTGCCGCTCTTCATCCGATTCTATTTTTTGAGATACACCAATATGGTCGGTATCTGAAATTAATACCAGATAACGTGATGGAATTGAAATGCTGGTTGTCAGGCGTGCGCCCTTGGTACCGATGGGATCTTTAACAACCTGTACGATAACCTGTTGCCCTTCTGTTAATAAATCTGAAATATCAGCAATCCCTTCTGATGTTTTGTCATCACCGTTATTTTTAATAAGCTTCTGGTGGTTGGCGGCAATATCCGAAGCATGTAAAAAAGCAGTTCGTTCAAGGCCTATATCAATAAAGGCCGCTTGCATACCCGGTAAAACCCGCGATACTTTACCACTATAGATATTCCCCACTAAACCGCGACGCTTTGCCCGTTCAATATGCACTTCCTGCAACATGCCATTTTCGACATACGCTATTCGTGTTTCCTGCGGGGTCACATTGATTAACAGTTCTTCACTCATTTAAACGGATTCTTTCATATTTTAAATTCTGTTTTAATTTTGGCGTATTATTCAAGCCCAACCTCATTATCAAACTGGCTCAATACATCAACCCCCGCCTGTGCGAGTAGCTCGGCTGTTTCATACAATGGCAACCCCATGACCCCTGAGTAACTGCCGTTCAAATTCTCGATAAAGATTGCGGCTTTACCCTGAACAGCATAGCTGCCGGCTTTATCGTGACCTTCTTTGGTCGCAATATAGTGCTGTATCTCACTCGAACTTAGCTGCTTAAATGTTACGAATGTTCGCGAAACAGCGGTTAAAATACGTGAATGTGCGACTACTACCGCTGTAAAAACCTCGTGTGTTTTGCCTGAAAGCAGTTTAAGCATCACCTCGGCCTGTGCTGCTGAGCCGGGTTTACCCAATATTTGCCCATTACAAACAACAGCGGTATCTGCACCAATCACTACTCCTATTGTGGCGCGTTTTTTTGTTGATTGCCAATGGCTTAACGCTGTTTTCTTCGATTCTAAATCATTTTTTTCAAGCAGCAGCATCCCGGCTTGCGCTTTTGCAATGGCAATACGTTGCACATAATCATGCGCTGCTTCATTAGGTAGCAAATCCTCTACGACGGAAACATCAAGCACTTCAAATCGGACACCCATTTGTGTCAATAATTCACGCCGGCGGGGAGAGCGGGAAGCAAGATAAACAGTGGCTGGCCTCATGCATTGTCTCACTGTTATTTATGATAAGGATGATTTTTTATAATCATTAAAGCACGATAAAGCTGTTCAGCCAGAATAATACGCACTAAAGGATGGGGTAAGGTTAAATTTGATAATGACCATTTTTGCTGTGCCCTGTCTGAACAGGTTTGCGTCATACCATCAGGGCCGCCTATCAATAACGCAATATCTTTCCCTGACTGCATCCAATCCCGCATATTGTGTGACAACTCTTCAGTTGACCAATGACATCCCGTCACTTCCAATGCTATCACCTGTGTATTAGCCGGAATTGCGGCAAGAATACTTTTTTCTTCCTGTTGCATGGCCTGTTGAATATTCCGGGATTTGGCACGCTGACCAAGTGGTAACTCTTTAAATTTCACCTGACATTCATTCGGCATACGCCGCACATACTCATTAACACCCTGTGTCACCCAGGCGGGCATTTTTGTTCCTACGGCAATGACGTGAATAATCATTTATTCAGAAGCAGCCTCGGGACTGTCTTCATCCCATAACTTTTCCAGATTATAAAAATCACGAATATCAGGTGTCATGATGTGTACCACAACATCTCCTAAATCAATCAGGATCCAGTCTGCGGTCTGCTCACCTTCCACACCAATGGGACGGATGTCATTTTCTTTTGTCACTTTTAAAACATTATTCGACAACGACTTGACCTGACGGGTGGTATTACCACTGGCTATCACCATGATATCCGTCACACTGGAACGCCCGGTCACATCAAGTACTTTTACGTCAATCGCTTTTATATCGTCCAAAGCTTTAACGGTTAAGTCACATAATTGTTTACTGTTCATATTTAAAACTAACCTGTATATAATTTTTGCTGTTGAATAAAATCATCCACAGCAGCTGGAACCTGATCTTTAACAGATTGCTGCTGTTTGACTCTCTGACGTATATCCGTTGCTGATATGTCAAGTTGTGTTACGGGCATAAAAATAATGGCACCATGCTGACTTTCACTAAAAGCAGCAACAGATTTAACTTGTCGCTGATTGACCTGCTTGAGTAAATCAACCGGTATTTTTTCCATCTCAAGTTCAAAACCCGGCCGGTAGGTCACCACGAAATTGGCAAGTTCAAAAAGTTGCTGCCAATGGTGCCAGCGATTTAAACCCAAGAAAGCATCCATACCAATAATCAGGCAAAGACTTTTATCCTTCAGATCTTGCCGCAAACTTTGCAGGGTATCCACCATATAGGAAACACCCTGACGGTTTACTTCCCGTTCATCAACGCTGCAATCAGCGTATTCATCAACAGCCAGATGTAGCATTGCAAGTCGTTGTTCAACCGTTGCAATCGGTGCATCACGATGAGCAGGAATGGAACAGGGTATAAAACGAAGCTCTTCCAGGTTCAAGTGCCGTTTAACATCTAATGCCGGTTTAATATGTCCTAAGTGAACAGGGTCAAACGTACCCCCAAAAATACCTATCATTTTCGAATGTGGCCATCACCTAATACAATGTATTTTTGCGATGTTAAACCTTCAAGTCCTACTGGACCACGCACATGAATTTTGTCAGTACTGATACCAATTTCTGCCCCCAGACCATATTCAAAACCATCTGCAAAACGAGTAGATGTATTCACCATGACTGAACTTGAATCCACCTCAGCTAAAAAACGCCGTGCGTTGCTGTAGTCTTCTGTCACGATGGATTCGGTGTGCCCTGAACTGTGTTGATGGCAATGTTCAATCGCCTGATCCAGACCATCAACAATGCGTATAGAAAGAATAGGCGCAAGATATTCTTCATCCCAGTCCGCTTCAGTTGCCGCAATCGCATTGGAAATGATCTTCTGCGTTTTTTCACAACCACGTAACTCAACACCTTCGTCGGTGTACATTTTACAAAGTGTTGGCAGTATTGACTCAGCAATGGCTTCATCCACCAGTAAGGTTTCCATGGTATTGCATGTACCATAACGTTGTGTTTTGGAATTAAAGGCCACCGCAAGGGCTTTATCCATATCGGCCTTAGCATCAATATAAACATGACAAACACCGTGCAGGTGTTTAATCACCGGTACCGTTGCTTCTGAGCTGACTCGCTCAATTAAACCTTTACCACCACGAGGTACAATGACATCCACATATTTAGGCATGGTAATCAATTTGCCGACCGCTTCACGATCTGTGGTTTCAATCACCTGTACACAATCAATCGACAATCCTGCCTCTATTAAACCGGCTTGAATACATTGAGCGATTGCCTGGTTAGAGTGCGCTGCCTCAGAACCACCGCGCAAAATAGCAGCATTTCCGGATTTCAAACATAATGCAGCGGCATCAGCGGTGACATTAGGGCGTGACTCATAAATAATACCAATCACACCTAAAGGCACCCGCATTTTCCCCACCTGAATCCCGGAATCTCGATAACTTAGATCAGTGACTTCTCCAACCGGATCGGCCAATGCAACAATCTGGCGAATACCTTCCGCCATACCGGCAATACGTTCAGGATTCAATGCCAGACGATCAAGCAAGGCTTCATCCAGACCATTGTTTTTTCCTGCTGTTAAGTCTTTTTTATTCGCCTTTAGCAATGCTGCCTGTTGCGCTTCAATGGCAGAGGCCATTGCCAACAAGGCCTTATTTTTAACGCCACTGGTCGCACCCGCTAACTGACGTGATGCTGCGCGTGCCTGCTCACCGAGTTGTTGCATGTATGTTTGAATGTTCACTTTCGCATCCATTATTGAACCTGCTCAGATAATTTTTAAATAACGTTTTAAAATAACCCCGGAAGGAAATGACATGGCCGCTATCTGCCAGCCAAACTTGTCAAGAATACGCTGTTTGTCTGGGTCGTTGTGCAGGCATTAAAGGACTACCGGCTATTTTCAATACTAATTGTATCAATTCATGCCAGATATTTCCTGCTTTAAGCCCTTTATTCAGCTTATCCAACTCACTTAATTGCCACAAAAAAAACTGCCATTGGCGTGGTTTATGCCGGGACAATGCCGATTTGACACAATTCTGGCGTTTTGCCCAGACCCGGAAAGACTTCATCAGCTGTTCGATGGATTGCTCCTGCATGGCCAAGGACATTGAAACCAAAGTACGAATTTCACGTACCAAAGCCCAGACAATGATCACCGGTTCTACGCCTTCCGCTCGTAAACCATCCAGGATTTTTACCACCTGGCTCGCATCACCGTTCAGGCTGGTATCAACTAATTGAAAAATATTATAGCGTGCACTGTCCGAAACCAGGTCACGCACGGCTTCGATATCGACCTGACCTTCACCGTTCATTAAAAACAACTTTTCCAGAGCCTGTTCTGCCGCCAGTAAATTCCCTTCTATACGATCACATAAAAGTGTCAGAGCATCCGATGTCGGTTGCATTTTCAGCTTTGCCATGCGTTGGCTTATCCAATGCGGTAATTGTGCTTTTTCAATCGGCCAGATCTGAAGACATACCCCTTTGGCATCAATCGCTTTGAACCATTTTGATTTTTGTTGCTGTTTTTCAAGCTTGCCACTGACAATCAATAACATCACATCGTCAGGACATTCAGCCATAAAAGCAACCAGTGCCCGACTTCCCTTGTCACCGGGCTTTGCTGTTGGTATCCGTAGCTCAATCAGGCGTTTGTCACCAAATAATGACATGCTCTGACTTTCAGCCAGCAGTAATCCCCAGTCAAACTGCTTGTCAACATCCAGCACCACACGTTCAGTAAAACCATGTTCACTGGCCGACTGTCTGATTGCTTTCAGTGCCTGCTCTTTTTGCAAAGGCTCATCACCAGCCACATAATAAACATTAGTAAAATGCTGCTTCAGATTATTTTCTAACTGTTGCAAAGAAATATTCATCAGTTTGCTTCAATCACAGTGTCTTTTGGTGCAGACTTTTGCTGTGGGGTTAACGGCGAATCCGTACTGGATGCAGTGATTTGTTTTAACTTGATACCAATTCGACGCATTGCTTGACGCACCGCAAGCGAGATCATTTGCAACTTGATACTGGCTTCTTCATCACTTTTAGCCAAGGCGTTGTTCGAATCATAAATATAATTACGATTTAATGTGATCGTTCTTTCAGCAACCAACAGTTTTCCTTTGGCACCCAATACCCGCATGGCAAAGATATAGGTCAGTTCATATTCATTCGCTGTGCCGGATGCATCGACAGATAAAACCCGGCGGGAAAAATGGTCCTGGAGCACAACAAAATGTACCGTATCCACATCGGCTATTGTTAAAACTCGCGCACCGGCTGATTCCAGTTGTTGTTTGATTGCCAGTGCTGTTTCACTATATCGTGCCACACCATCAATAACAGCCACTTTAATAGTAGCCGGCAATTCACTTGTACCTCGCAAATGAAAACCACAAGCGGACAACAAGCTGAGTAACACCATTAAAAGTAATATTTGCCGAACCATTATTTTCATCCTGGTTTAACCACGATATTAACCAGCTTGTTAGGTACAACAATTACTTTGACAATATTCATACCGTCGATAAACCGTTGTACATTTTCATTTTTAAATGCCTGTTGCTCAATATCATCGTTTGCTGCATCTGCAGCAACCATCATTTTAGCACGCAACTTGCCGTTGACCTGAATGATCATTTGTACTTCATTCTGCACCAATGCTGACTCATCATATTGAGGCCAGGCATGATTGATAATGTTTTTATCATGTCCCAATGCTTGCCAGAGTGTATGAGTCACATGTGGAATAATCGGTGATAACAGCAACACCATTAATTCCTGTGCTTCTTGCATAACGGCCCGACCTTGTTCACTGTCATCCTTAAATTTGCTCACACTGTTCATTAATTCCATCACTGCTGCAATAGCCGTATTAAAGGTATAACGTCGACCTATATCATCGGTAACCTTGGCAACGGTTTTATGTACCTTCATTCGCAGTTCACGTTGTTCTGTATTTAGCTTGTCAATATCCAGTTTTGCCAACGCAGTGGACTCAACCGCCTGACAATGTTTGACAACCAGATTCCATAAACGCTTGATAAAACGGTAAGCCCCTTCAATACCCGCATCCGACCATTCCAAAGATTGTTCCGGAGGAGCTGCAAACATCATAAACAAACGGGCGGTATCTGCACCGTATTGCTCGATTAATGCCTGAGGATCGACAGTATTCCCCTTGGATTTGGACATTTTACTGCCGTCTTTTAAAACCATACCCTGAGTTAACAGGTTTTCGAACGGTTCATCATTTTCAATCAATCCGGCATCACGCATTAATTTATTAAAGAAACGGGCATACAGTAAATGCAAAATGGCATGTTCAATACCGCCCACATATTGATCGACCGGTAGCCAGTAATTTGCCCGCTCATCCACCATGGCTGTGTCTGAATCAGCAGAACAATAACGTGCATAGTACCAGGACGATTCCATAAAGGTATCGAAGGTATCGGTTTCACGAATTGCATCGCCACCGCACGAAGGGCAAGTGGTTTCATAAAACTCGGGCATTTTTTTAATCGGTGAACCCACGCCTTCAAAGCTGACATCTTCAGGCAATACAACGGGTAAATCTTTATCGGGTACCGGTACTGCACCACACTTATCGCAGTTGATAATTGGAATTGGCGCACCCCAATAACGTTGCCGGGACACACCCCAGTCACGCAGCCGATAAGTTGTACGCACCTGCCCCTGATTATTTTTGTTCAAGTACGCTGCAATTTTTGAGAAAGCTTCTTGTGAACTTAAACCATCAAACCTGCCTGAATTAATCAATATGCCTTTTTCAGTAAAGGCCTGCTCGGCCAGATTAATTTCTGCGTTGTCGTCTGTAATAACCTGCTGAATTGGCAACCCGTATTTTTGTGCAAACTCCCAGTCACGTTGATCATGTGCGGGCACTGACATTACCGCCCCTTCGCCATAACCCATTAAAACAAAGTTTGCGATAAAGATCGGTACAGATTGACCGGTAATGGGGTGAATGGCTTTAAAGCCGGTATCCATGCCCAGCTTTTCCTGTTTTTCAACGGCCGCTTCGGCCGTCCCCACCGCAATACACTGCTTAACAAAAGCTGCAACATTAGCGTACTTCTCAGCAGCTTGTTGTGCCAGTTCATGTTCTGCGGCAACGGCCAGATAGGTCACCCCCATTAAAGTATCCGGACGTGTAGTAAAAACTTTAACACTTTTATCCTGCTCTGCAATCTTGAAACTGATCTCAACCCCTTCCGAACGGCCAATCCAGTTTTTCTGCATGGTACGCACCTGTTCAGGCCAGCCTTTCAATGAATCAAGCTCGGTTAATAATTCTTCGGCATAATCGGTTATTTTAAAAAACCATTGCGGGATTTCCTTGCGTACCACATCGGTATCACATCGCCAGCATTTACCATCAATCACCTGTTCATTGGCCAATACCGTTACATCATTCGGGCACCAGTTCACCGCAGCGGTTTTTTTATAAACCAGCCCCTTTTCATACAAGCGAGTAAACAACCACTGCTCCCAGCGATAATAATCGGCATTACAGGTCGCAAGCTCTCGATCCCAGTCATAACCTAACCCCAACTGCTTGAGCTGCTTACGCATGTAGTCAATATTGTCACGCGTCCAGCTTGCCGGTGGTACATTATTTTTATGTGCTGCATTTTCGGCCGGCAAACCAAAAGCATCCCAACCCATGGGCTGGAGTACATTTTTTCCCTGCATACGCTGATAGCGACTGATTACATCACCAATGGTGTAATTTCTGACATGCCCCATGTGCAAACGGCCACTGGGATAGGGAAACATGGATAAGCAATAAAATTTTTCTTTATCGGGATCTTCAATCACCTTAAAGCTCTGGTTACTGTCCCAGTATTGTTGGGCCGCACTTTCGATAGACTGATGCTGATATTCTTCGGAAACTTGTTTTGACGACATGTATTTGCTTAACCTGCTACGCTGTTATTTTTTAATTTGTGTTTGGCAGGATATTTTACGCATTATCGGTTTGTACGTCAGGTATTTTTGGTTTTATTCACGTAAATAATTGCTCCAAACAGCAATAAAAAAGCCAGCCCGATAACCGGGCCATTGCCCCACCTGACATAAGGCGTTGCACCGGTTCGTGGCTGTACGGAATAAGTCAGCACATAAGACTCAAATTGTGGTGAGCGTGCCAATATCCGACCTTTATGATCCACTACCGCAGAAATACCGTTGGTAGTGGCACGCATTAACATTCGACCGGTTTCAAGGGCACGCATTTGAGCTATCTGCAAGTGCTGATGTGGTGCCAATGAATCACCATACCAGGCATTGTTGCTGCCATTTAATAATA
>JALXDW010000386.1 GCA_027070385.1 Chromatiales bacterium | reverse complement strand
AGTTTCTAATTCTGACGCATATGCTTTGGCTTGTTTCAATGTCCAGCCTGGGTAAATGCCAGCGTGAACCAGGGTAAAGTGGTTTTGAATGTCGTGGATAAGTAAAGGTTGTTGGCGTAACCAGTCGATCAGTTCATCACAGTCTGAAGCCTTTAATACTTTTTTTACACCCTCATCAGTATTTTTTTTTATTCCATGGTAAACAGCCAGCAGATGAAGATCATGGTTCCCAAGTACTGTTTGTGCCGTACCCGCTGTTTGCAGTTTTTTAACAAAACGCAGTGTATTTAAGGAGTCTGGCCCACGGTTAACCAGATCACCAACAAACCAGAGTTTATCGACTTGGGAATTAAATTTAACGGTATCAAGGAGTGTGGTTAAATCTTCATAACACCCCTGAATATCACCGATTGCATATATTGCCATAAGTTTATTATTCTTTTGCAAAAGGCTATTATGCTTTAATTTTTAAAATCAATGAAGGGATGAATGACCTGTGTATGCTGTTATTTTTAAAGCGGAGATGAATCCATTGCAAGAAGATGATGCTGATATTTATTGCCGAATAGCAAAAGAGTTGCGAGATTTGGCGGTGCAGAAATATGCCTGTGTTGAATTCAATACAGTGATTGAAGGCCGGAATGAAATGACAATATCATACTGGCAATCACTGCAAGATATTAAGCGCTGGAAACAGGAACCTGAACACTTAATGGCTCAGGCACTTGGGCGTGAAAAGTTTTACAAATCGTATCAGATTCAGGTAGTTGAAGTATTGCGAGAATATAAGCACTGAATACACCGCTAAACAGCGATGTATATCAGGCATGGTTGATTAAAATATAGCGCGATCTGTTTTTGCAGATATTAATGTTTGTGGATTACATGCCTTCCATTTCGATATCATCTCGCACAGCATCCAATCCTGCTTTGGCACATTTTTCATCGGTTTTGCCTGACGGCGCACCGCTTACCCCAATACCACCGAGTATGGAACCACCAATATTAATGGGTATGCCACCAGCACTGACGATAAGCCCGTCAAGTTTGGCCACCTGGAACGGTTGAGTAAAACGGTTTTCAAGTTCAGATAACGGGGTATTGAAAGCCATAGCCGTATGGGCTTTTTGTTTGCTGATTTCGAGAGTAATATCCATTGCCAGTACATCACGTAAAATAACCTGGGGATGGCCGCTACGGTCAACAACGGTTACGGCAATTTGTACGCCTTCTTTGCGGCATTGCTTGATAGCTGCTTGGGCGATCCGTAATGCTGTTTCCATTTTCAGGCGTTTTATTGAGAGTGTCATTGTTTCATCAGCAGAAACACCACTGACAGAAAGTGCTGATAAGAAAAAAATACTTGTAACATATTTTAATGAGTTATACATAAGGCAGTCCTTTTCTGGCTAAAAGAGGGGGTAGTGTTTGATTATAGCCAGAAAAGTGATATTGATTCTAGTGAATAGTATTGGGCATGGATAAAGTAAAAGGCATAATGTCAGCAATAAATTCAACACCATCATCGGCTATCATTTGATAGCTGCCCTGCATACTGCCGACCGGTGTTTCCAGAATTGCCCCACTTGTGTAACGAAAGCCATCACCAGGTTTCAGATGGGGCTGTTCTCCAACCACGCCGTCCCCCTGAACTTCCTGCACTTTACCTTCGGCATCGGTAATAACCCAGTGTCGGGTTAGCAGCTTTGCTGGAAGTTGGCCTTCATTGCGGATAGTTATGGTATATGAAAAAACATAGCGGTTAACCGCAGGATCGGACTGTTCCTCGACGTATTTGGTTTCAACGTCAACCTGGGTATTATAAATTTCATTATTGATAGGCATTTATTTCTCTTTATAGTTTTCGTTATTTAATTAGTATGAACTTTGATTTTCGTAATTGGTACGGTGCTGGCTGACATAGTCAATGGCATTTTTAACCGCAATAGTAACACTGCTTTCAATCTTGTTACGTTCTTCGCTGGTCATATAAAAGGCCATATCAACCTCATGGCGAACATATTTTGCCGGTAAATGGTTCAATGCAACACAGGCAACATCATCCAGAAAGTTTTCATCGAGTGGCTCAGAAACAGACTCTAAAATGTGCCTGAAAACGAGTTGTTCATAATAATTGTGAATATCGCTAAAGGGCATGGGGCTATCCTGTTATTACATAAGGTAATTGCAACTAATATGCCTTAGATATATCGGCAGAATAAATTATTTTTTTAGGCTTTTCTCAGTTGCCAGAGCGGAATTTGTTGCTCATTTATCAGATTTTTTGCCATTAACCATTGTTTGGCATCATCAGCGTCTTCATGGAACCAGCGTTCTGCACTGCCGAGTCGGAAGGTGTAACCCCATTGATCCATATCGGAAAATTGTTGCAGGCTATCATAACCTTCAAGAAAATCGGAGAGGATAAGTTGCAGGTAGCAAACAGCATTTTCTTCATCATAGTCGCCGCCCGCATTTGTATCAAGTTGTTGGCGACGGCTATCATCCATACAAATGTAATGACAAGCCTCATGTAAGGCTGAATGAACCGGTGTATCAGGCTGAATATAAAGCCGGTTATTGATAAGGCCTGCTTCGGTTTCGCCCCAGAAACTGCCGGGAATGGTTTCATCTGAACGGACGCTAATGACATTCAGTTGATAGGGGTTAAGCAACTTCTGTAACGCATTTTTAGGGAGGTTATGGCAACTGATCATGGAACTGAAATCATCCGGTTAATTTTTATTTTCAGAGTGATAAATAATACGCACCCGGTTTCCGGGATAAATGAGATTCGGGTTTTTTATTTTACTCAGTTTTGCCAGTTCAGGATAGAGGAAAGGGTTTTGCAGATAATGTTTGGCGATAGCCCACAAGGTATCACCTTTCACTATGATATGAATAATTTCAATATTGCTGCTGTGAGCAGGTTGTTTTTTGGGAACCTGGATGTCTTTATTGAGTTCACTCCTGGTCGCCTTTTCTGTATTGGGCTCAATATTATCAGAAGGGGTATCTGAATTTTGTATATTATCCTGCTGTGGATTTTTATTGTTGGTTTGTGTTTCAGATATACTCTCAGAGTTAAGACCTGTTGCGGTGACAGCAATCTGGTTAATCACTTTTGGTGGTAGTGGGCCATTTAATTCTATTGTAATGGTGGCTTTGTCCTGTTTAATTTTGGCATGGTATTCATTATTACTCTGGTTTGCAATCTGGTTTGCCCCGTTCTCTTCTTGTCGGGTTTCAATCGGGGGAGTGAGTGAGGGGTTTTTTTCTGGGGTAAACTGAGTAATGGTATTGTTTGCCGTTAATGAATCTTTTGTTAATACATTTGTTTCATCCTGCCCCCGGGGTGACAAGGTTACAGTTGAGGTATTACTGGACATGGCATCATCAGTCATTGATTGTTGAAGAGAATTTAAGGTTGTAAAGTAATAGTAACCACCACCTGAAGCAAGCACAACGACAAGCAGAAAAACAGCAAAGCCGAAAAATCCTTGATGCTGTTCTGCTGGTTGGGTATCGGGCAAAGGCGTGTTTTTTGGGGGTGGTGTTGTTTGTTTATCACGGGTTGCTGTTGTGTCTTGCAGGCCGGTTAATGCAATTTTCTTTTCCATGATTGTGTTATCAGACAGTTGCTTGTTGGATGCGGCTGTTGGTATTTTGGTATCAATGATCCTTGTCGCAGTTTGAATACGGGTATTGTTTGAATGTTTCTTTGTCGTGTTTCTTTTTTCATTGCCGGTTTTAATGGAATCCTTATCAGGGAGAGCATGTTCCTTATCCGGTTGCCGTCTGTTTATACCTGGAGTCTTTTGGCTGGCTACTTTATCAGACAGTTTATTTATTCGTTCTGTTTTGTTGTGTTCTTTGTCTTGCGTTTGATCCGTGGTGGTTTTAGTTGGTGTTCTGGTGTTGACAGGCACTACCGGTTGGGGTGTGGTTTTTATAATAGTGTCTGGGGTTAACGTTGTTTCTTTTTTTGTCGAATTATTTTTATCAGCTGGATAAACTTTTTTATCCGGTTTGCTTTGTTGTCTGATTTTATTCGGAACTGTTTTGTCTTTTGTTTCGGACTGATATTGCTGCTCGAGTTGGGCAATATATTCACTCAGATAACCGCTTCCCTGAAGTTGTGATAA
>JALXDW010000385.1 GCA_027070385.1 Chromatiales bacterium | reverse complement strand
ATGAATTAAAAAAACCAGTAAATTTATACATCAATAATAAAAATAGAACGCCTCCTGCGCTTCGATACTTTCCCCTAAATCGTTGTGAAGCGTAAAACTAAAAAGCCTGGCAATGCCAGGCTTCTTTTTTATCCGGATAACAGTTTTATTCGAGATGACAGGATTATTTTTTACCGAGTAACAGGGAAATCAGCTGATCTTCAAGCAAAATCCTGTCTGCCAGCACTTCACCTAACTGCGACAAGTCGTCGGCCAGTTCAGTCAGGTTATTACAATGGTCTGAACAGTCGTATTTTTCATTAAAAGCCAGGATCACTTTGGTCATATCCGAAATTTGAGGGTATACGTTAGTCGCAAACTCTTTCACATTACTACGTCGCTCGGTACCATCATCAATAAACCGATAAAGTTGAAAATGTGCGCTTGCTGTATAGTCCACTATCGCTTCACAAAACTCTTGCAACATTAACTGACTTTCACGATCGGGAGTAAACGGACGCATTTCAGCCAACTGATTAAAAAGCGTCAACGTTTCTGTACGTGTTTCCAGCAGCGTGTGAAGTTGTGATTGTGATTCACTACGACGTTCCTGACTTGCTTCCACCGTGCCCAACTGACTATCCCCTTAAAATTCAATGTCCTGGATATTATTTTTACTAACTATGCCCTGAATGAGGCCACTCTAGCAAGTACTTTTTGCAGCAAATAAGTCAGGCGATTTCCACTTGTACGGCATGCCAGCCTTTCGGGCCTTCTTCGGCTTCGTACTGAACACTCTGCCCTTCTTTTAAACTTTTGTAACCTTCTGATTTAATAGCAGAAAAGTGTACAAATATATCCATTTCACCTTCATCAGGAGAAATAAAGCCAAATCCTTTGCTGTTATTAAACCACTTCACTTTTCCCGGAATCATGATAATTAGACCTTCTCCATTTCTTGATTTTGTTTTGCTGCAAAAGTATACCGTTTATAAATGATGAAAAAGCTAACCTGTTCACACTTCAAATTACCGCATAAAAATAAAGGTCATTAAAAATATTTAATCATTCGCTGCCAGCTTGCGAGTGAAATTGCGATATAATTAATCGATCTACGCAATGCGTATTGTCAGCCCCAATAGAAACCAATGAGCATAATGAAACGTCCTGAATTACTCCTCCCTGCCGGTACCCTTAAAAACCTGAACTACGCTTTTGCCTATGGTGCAGATGCTGTCTATGCGGGTCAGCCACGTTACAGCCTGCGTGTTCGTAATAATGACTTTCAACTGGAAAATCTGGCCAAGGGGATCCAGCATGCACATGACCTGAATAAAAAATTCTTTGTTGCCAGTAATTTAATGCCGCACAACAGCAAAATTAAAACCTATATGAAAGATATGGAGCCGGTCATTGCGCTCCAACCGGATGCGTTGATCATGGCTGACCCCGGTTTAATTATGATGGTGCGCGAACGCTGGCCGGAAATACCTGTTCACTTATCAGTACAGGCCAATACGGTCAATTATGCTGCCGTTAAATTTTGGGAATCACTGGGGCTGGAGCGTATTATTTTATCACGTGAACTTTCGCTGGGTGAGATTGAAGAAATTCGCCAGCAATGTCCCGATATAGAGCTTGAGGTATTTGTTCATGGGGCACTGTGTATTGCCTATTCTGGCCGTTGCCTGTTATCCGGTTATTTTAACCACCGCGATCCCAACCAGGGAACGTGTACCAATGCCTGCCGCTGGGAATACGATGTACAACCGGCTGAAGAAAACATTATGGGCGATGTGCAAAGAATTGCCCCGGAAAAAATACAGTTCGATGCCATGGCTGCAATAAAAAATCCACCCGATGCTTTTGCCGAAAAAGAACCACGCCATCCACTAGCGGATAAGGTTTATGTAATTGAAGAAAAAAACCGCCCCGGTGAATACATGCCGGTTATGGAAGATGAACACGGCACTTATATTATGAACTCCAAGGATCTGCGCGCCATTCAACATATAGAGACTTTGACAAAAATGGGCATTGACTCATTTAAAATCGAAGGCCGTACCAAATCCCATTACTACGTTGCACGCACCGCACAACTTTACAGCCAGGCTATCGACGATGCGGTGGCCGGTCGTGAGTTTAACGCAGAGCTTTACGGCAAGCTTGAAAATTTATCTAACCGTGGTTACACCGAAGGTTTTTATCAACGTCATCCGAATCAGGACTATCAGAATTATCTCACCGGTGTTTCAAAAACATTACAACAACAGTTTGTCGGAGAGATAACCGGCTATGATGAACAACGTCAAATGGCTGAAGTGGAGATTAAAAATAAACTTTGCGTCGGTGACAGCATCGAAGTTGTTGCACCACATGGTAATATATCAATGATACTCGACAAAATGGAAACACTCACCGGTGAACCTATTGAGGCGGCACTCGGCAGCGGTTACCAGGTGCGTTTTGCCTTACCTAAAGCCGATTATCAACGTGGCCTGATTGCTAAAAACCTGTGATGATATAAAACCGGGCTTTAAAATAAAATCTAATTTCTTACAGTGAGCGGCCGCTATAATATTCAGGAATAGTACTTTTGTATCAAAGATAATCATTAAGGATAACAAGCAACCCCATGCCTTCAGCTGAAAAACGTTTTTCGAATGATCTGTACCTTGCGATAGATCAAGGTGGCCATGCCAGCCGCGCCATTGTCTTTAACAACTGCGGTGAAATAATTGTACACGCGCATCGAGATTTAGCCATACATCGCTTTGATGATAATTTTGTTGAACATGACCCGGAAGCGTTATTGCGTTCAATCAATGAAGCCATCGAAGATGTTATCAACCAGCTCGGTGACAAGGCCAGGAACATTGCCACAGCCGGTTTAGCCACCCAACGTTCCAATGTTGTCTGCTGGAATAAAATAACGGGCGAAGCATTATCTCCCGTCATCAGCTGGCAGGATGTGCGTGAATACAAATGGCTGGAAACATTAAAGCCCAAAGCACAAATCATTCACCATAAAACGGGGTTATTCCTGAGTCCTCATTATGGTGCCAGCAAATTGCGTTGGTGTTTGCAAAACATTGAGGCGGTACAACAAGCCAAACAAAACAATGAGCTGGTCATGGGCCCGATGGCCAGTTTTATTCTTTACCATTTAGCTCAAGAGCATCCACTGGTTGCCGACCCCAGCAACGCTTCACGCACACAGCTTTGGGATCTGATAACAAAAGACTGGCACCCCGAACTGTTAGCACTGTTTGATATCGATGTTGAATTGTTACCAACCTGTGTACCATCAAATTATGCCTTTGGTACTTTAAATATCTCGGGGCTATCCATCCCCATCGAACTCTGTATGGGTGACCAATCGGCAGCCATGTACGCCTACGGAAAAGTTCAACCGGATACAGCTTATATCAATACCGGGACAGGTGCTTTTGTATCACGTCCTTCCGGTTATGCCATGTTATACGGTCGCCGATTACTGACAAGTGTCATTTATCAGAGCAAGAATCAAAGCCAATATGTCCTCGAAGGCACCATTAATGGTGCCGGTTCAGCTATTGATTTTGTCAGTCAGACATTAAATATAGATAATGTATTTGACAACATTGGAGAATGGCTACACGCCACCCGTAATGGCCACGACCATCACTTTAAACAGCTTTATCTGAATGGGGTTTCAGGATTGGGCGCACCTTTCTGGGTTGCTGATTTTAAAAGCCGTTTTATTCATGAAAGTAATGACCCGGATAAAATTGTTGCCGTTATTGAAAGCATTATTTTCCTGATACATGAAAATATTAATGAAATGCTCAAACTGTCCTCCCCACCAGAACAAATCCAGATTACAGGGGGACTGGCAACCCAGGATGAAATCTGTCAACGCCTGGCAGATCTGACCCACCTCGCTGTATATCGTCCAGTAGAATGCGAAGCAACTGCACGAGGACTGGCCTACAAGTTAGCCAATGAACCCAAAACCTGGCCAGAACAGGAAATAGGTAAATGGTTTAAACCTGAAACGAACAAGGGTTTACAAGCAAGATTCGACCAGTGGCACACAGCTTTGCTTAAAGCACTACGCCATGAGTAGTCAGTCTGGTTAAACCAGATGTATTTTCCGCGTTAATTTTTCTTTTGTTAATTTATTATTGGAAAAATCCCTCGGCATGTTAT
>JALXDW010000384.1 GCA_027070385.1 Chromatiales bacterium | reverse complement strand
CTGGCTAAAAAATATTATGGGCCATTAACCCCCGGTAAAGATTTACCTCGATTAAAACCACGTATTGAAGCGCCACAGTACGGTGAACGTCGTATTACCATCAAAGTGCCGGCAAAGCTGCCTTATTTGATAATGGGTTATAAGGTACCCTCCTTAAATACGGCCAAACAGAGTTGGGAACCGTACGCGCTGGAAGTATTAGCCGGTATATTAAGCGGTGGTGACAGTGCGCGCTTACCGAAAGAACTGGTACGTGGTGCGCAAATGGCAGCCAGTGCAGATGTCAGTTATGACATGATTTCACGACAATCAGGTTTGTTTATCTTTGATGCGATTCCATCGGCCAAATTCAGTCTGGCAGATATTGAAAAAGCATTATACAAACAAATTAAAAAGCTGAAAGACGAACCGGTGACTGAAAAAGAATTACAGCGAGTCAAGGCTCAGGTGGTTGCAGGGAATGTATATGAAAAGGATTCTATTTTTTATCAGGCGATGAATCTTGGGCAACTTGAAACAGTGGGTTTACCATGGACATTAGCCGATGAATATCTGGGGAAAATTCGTGCTGTTACTGCAGAACAAGTACAAAAAGTTGCAAGGAAATATTTTGTAGATACTCAAAAAACCATTGCATTGCTGGAGCCACAGCAAAGCAAATAATTAAAGACTATTATTTCTGCAACTGCAGTCATGATAAACAAACAATGCAAAATTTATAATTTATCAGGAAACAGAGAATGACTTTACGGAATCTATTTTTATTTTTATTGTTGGGATTTTTATCTGTTTCATGTTCCAAAGAAAATGAAACAGATACAACCATTGTCACCAGTACGCAGGGTGAGGGGATAAAAATTCAGACATGGCATTCATCGAAAGGTGCGAAAGTACTGTTTGTACATGCCCCGCAATTACCGATGATTGATATTCGTCTGGTATTTAATGCCGGTAGCGCACGTGATAAAGCGCAGCCGGGTATTGCTCAGTTAACCAATACGATGTTGTCACAAAGTGCTGGAAAATGGTCAACTGATGAAATTGCTGAACGCTTTGAAGCAGTGGGAGCAAATTTTTCAACCGCATCCTTGCGTGATATGGCCATTGTCAGTTTACGCAGTTTAACCGAAAAAAAATTACTGGATCAGGCTATTGCGACTTTTAAAGTAGTGGTATCGCAACCGGCATTTAAAATAAATGAAGTGAAACGTCAAAAAGCACAGCAGCTTATTTCCATTCAAAATCGGTTGCAATCACCGGGTAGTATAGCAAGCGAGGCCTTTTATGCTGCTGTATTCAAAGGGCATCCTTATGCTCAGCCTACCCTGGGAACAAAAGAAAGCGTAACCGCTATTAGTACCGATGCTCTGAAACAATTTTATAAACAATATTATGTTGCCAATAATTTAACAGTTGCGATTGTAGGTAATGTGACACAGTCACAGGCAAATGTCTTGGTCGAAGAGATAACCAGTGGTTTAAGCAATGGTAAGGCAGCAGAAAAGCTGGCAGATGTTGGCTTGCCTACCAAAGCACAATACATTCATAAAGAATATGCTTCAACACAAACACATATTCTGGTTGGCCAGCCCGGGATGAAACGGGGTGATGCGGATTATTTCAGTTTATATGTTGGTAATCATATTCTGGGTGGTAGTGGTTTTGGTTCACGTATTATGCAGGAAATTCGTGAAAAACGTGGTTTGGCCTACAGTAGTTACAGCTATTTTTCTCCGATGCTGGCAACAGGGCCTTTTACGATGGGTATGCAAACTCGAAATAAAAATACTGTGCAAGCGCTGGAATTGTTAAATAAATTGCTGAAAGACTTTATTGAAAAAGGCCCGACAGAAGAGGAATTACAACATTCAAAGAAAAATATAACCGGTGGTTTTGCTTTGAGAGTGGACAGTAACAAAGACATTGCTGAATATTTATCAGTCATTGGTTTTTATAACCTGCCATTGGATTATCTGAATACGTTTAATGATAAAGTGAATGCGGTTACTACCGGAATGATTAAGGATGCTTTTAGTCGTCGTATTCACCCGGATAAACTGATCACTGTTACTGTGGGTCAGACAGTCAAAGACAAAAAATAATTAATGGCCAAAGCAACTGAAAACAGCTTGCGTATTATTGGTGGGCAGTGGCGTGGGCGAAAACTATCTTTTCCTAAAGTTGATGCCATTCGACCCACGCCGGCACGTGTTCGAGAAACATTGTTTAACTGGTTAGCACCGGTTATACGGGGGGCACATTGTCTGGATCTTTTTGCTGGCAGTGGTGCCTTGGGTTTTGAAGCTTTATCGCGTGGAGCAGCTCAGGTTACTATGTGTGATCGCGATGCAACAATTATTTCAACGTTGAAGCAACATGCTACGTTGTTAAAAACAACCAGCGGTATTTTTTTACAAATGGATGCGCTTAGTTTTTTGAATCAAAATACACAAAAATTTGATGTTATTTTTCTGGATCCACCCTTTGCTTCTGATTTGTTACAATATTGTTTTGAATCATTGTCGATGACAGACTGTTTGCATTCAGGGGCAATGATTTATGTCGAAGCAGGTGCAAAAGAAGAATTACCCACTGTTCCTGGTAACTGGACCGAGCATCGTCGTAAAAAAGCAGGTGATGTGGCATATTATCTGTTTATAAAGCAATAGAAACTACTCTATAATTCAGTTATGGCTAAAATCGCAATTTATCCGGGTACCTTTGATCCCGTCACCAATGGGCATACCGACTTGATTGAGCGTGCCACGCATTTATTTGATAAGGTGATTGTAGCTGTTGCAAAGGCCACTGGAAAGTCACCGGTTTTTGATCTGGATGAGCGAGTGGCATTGGCAACGGATGTATTAAGTCCGTTGGCAAAGGTTGAAGTTTGCGGATTTGACATTTTGCTGGTTGAGTTCATGAAACAGAAAAAAGCCACTATTATTTTACGTGGTTTGCGTGCGGTATCGGATTTTGAATATGAATTTCAGCTGGCCAGTATGAACCGTCATCTGGATAAAAACATTGAAACAGTCTTTTTGACGCCTGCAGAACAATACACCTTTATATCCTCAAGCTTAGTACGTGAAATCGCCCGTTTGGGGGGTGATGTGTCACAGTTTGTCAGTCCACAAGTTGTGGCTGCGCTTAAAGCACAATTAGGCTAAAATAGTCTTTTCCATTCTGTTTCAAGATTAAAGAAAATATTACGATGGCTTTATTTATAACTGACGAATGCATCAACTGTGATGTTTGTGAACCTGAATGCCCAAACGGAGCAATCACACAAGGTGAGGAAATTTATGAGATTGAGGCGGATCTTTGCACTGAATGTGTCGGACACTTTACGGAATCACAGTGTATCGAAGTTTGCCCGGTTGATTGTATTTTACTTGACCCTGGACACAAGGAAACACAGGATGAATTAATGGCGAAATATGAAGTCCTTGTTGGTAAAAGTTAAATACACATTCCTCATGCTATAAAATGACGTCGCTGTATTTGTGTGACAGAAAAACATGTCTTTACAAACAGTAAAAAAGGTTGAGTAATGAAAAAAAATTCAGCAAATTATGTTCCGTTGATTTTTCTTTCAGTCCTTTTAACTGTTGCTATTAAACCTTCGGCTGTTGATGCCCGTAATCAGCAAGCAGCCATTGCGACAGCCCATCCCGCTGCTACTTTTGCCGGCCAGAAAATATTTGAGCAAGGTGGTAATGCTTTTGATGCTGCGGTTGCTATCAGTGCAACATTAGCGGTGGTCGAACCATTCAGCTCCGGTCTTGGTGGCGGGGGATTCTCGTTGCTGCAAGCTGGAAAAACCAAAAAGAACATTATGATTGACGGTCGTGAAACAGCACCACTGGCTGCAACGGAAAATTTGTACCAGGATGTTAATGGTCATGTAATAAAAGGTTTATCTATCAATGGTGCGCTTGCCGCCGGGATACCGGGTGAGCCTGCGGCACTGGTTCACATTGCCCGAAAATACGGGCGTTTACCATTACATCAGTCATTGGCTCCGGCAATTAAAGTTGCGCAGCAAGGTTTTAAAGTGTCACCCATGTATCAGCGTATGGTGCGTTTTCGTTTAAAAGCATTACGCCAGTCACCCGCAGCAGCAAGTATATTTTTATTTCATAATAAAGTACCCCACCTGGGACATGTCATAAAACAACCGGATCTGGCAAAAACGTTGCGGGCTATTGCACAACAAGGCCATGCCGGTTTTTATCAGGGCAAGATTGCAAAGGCGTTGGTCAATGGTACACGAGCGGCAAACGGTATCTGGAGTATGCAAGATTTGGCAAACTATCAAATCAAGGAACGCCAGCCAATTACCGGGCACTATAAAAATTATAAAGTCATTTCGGCCGCACCACCTTCTTCAGGTGGGATTGCTTTGGTATCCATGCTGAATATCCTGGAACAATATCCATTAGAAACCATGCAGCCTGCTAAACGAATACATCTTGTTGTAGAAGCGATGCGTCGGGCTTATCGTGACCGTGCTGAATTTTTGGGTGATAGCGACTTTATTTCAATTCCCATAAGAAAACTCACCAGCAAGTCTTATGCAAAACAGTTGGCCAAAAATATTTCTTTAAAAAGTGCAACCCCCAGTTCAATGTTGAAAGCAGCGGTGCCGGTTGCACAAGGGCAACATACAACCCACTTTTCTGTTGTTGATAAGGATGGCAATAAAGTATCAGCAACATTAAGTATTAATTATCCTTTTGGGAGTTGTTTTGTTCCCCCGGGAACAGGGGTATTACTGAACGATGAGATGGATGACTTTTCGGCCAAACCCGGGGTACCGAATGTTTATGGTCTGGTGGGGAATCAGAATAATGGGATTGCACCCGGTAAGCGCATGTTATCAAGCATGTCCCCGACAATTATTGAAAATGTAAATAACGGTGACTATGCGGTTATAGGTACTCCTGGTGGCAGTCGTATTATTTCCATGGTATTGCGGGGTATACTTGGTTTTGTGCAAGGTATGGAAGCAGAAAATATTGTTAATATGCCGCGCTATCATCATCAGTACTTACCGGATGTGATTCAGGCAGAAAAAGCTGCGATTAATATAGCTATTCGTCAAAAACTGCAACAAATGAAGCATCATATAAAAGTGTTACAGGGTAGCTATGGCAATATGCAGCTTGTGATCCGTAGAAACACTCAAGTAACAGCAGCCAGCGATTCCCGTGGTGAGGGTAAATCCATTATTATCCAGTAAGACCGGCTTTGCGTTTAAGTGCCTTGAAAAAATCCCGAATTCTATTTGCATTAGTACCACCATCCCCCCCTGTGGAACGGGAAGTAGAACGCATGTCAATTCGGCTGTGATTGTTATCAATTTCAGTAATACGTACTATCACGTCATCTTTAAAACCAAACCAGAATGTTGAAGCAGTTGCTTCGATTTGCATTTCATTTCGGTCAGGATCCCAAAGCTTCCAGCCTTTCTCATGCATTACTTCAATCACAAGATCAAAGGCTTTGTTAGCAGCTAAAGGTAATACTAATGGTTTGATGTCAGGATAAAATTCATTCTGGTAGGTTTCGGTTTCAAAGCCGCCATATATTCGAGAGTTAGGTGCAGACCAGAAAGAGGGGGGATTTTCCGGACTGGTGGTAATATCTGAAATAGGTGCAGAGGTTTGCTTGGCTTCTTTCCATGCTTGTAAAAAAAGCAGCATCGGTATGATAATTATTAAACCTAATAGACTGTAAATAAAGCCACGTCGTTTGCCACCGGGACGTGCCATGACAAGTCCGGACAAACACAGTACTGAAGCTGCAATTCCCAGATAGGCTGACCATTTAAGTATGATGACAGCGAAATCATAATTCCACCAGCCGATACGACTTCCCAACGGCCCTGACATCGCAATAATCAGAGACAACAGAATCAAGCCTAAACCAATTATGGCTGGTTTGTAGAGTGGTTTTTTGACAGGCTTATGCATGACATTTATCCTTATTATGCTTTAAAGGTAAATGGTTTTATGAACGATAGTCAACCTTTCATTTTGTTTTATGGGTAAACTGTTATACAAATATTATTTTTGACATTGTGTACAGTAATAAGTTGCACGTTGTCCCAGTACACAATGGCTAATGGCTTTACCGCAAACCGGACAGGGTTCTCCTGCACGACCGTATACATTAAGTTGCTGTTGGAAATAACCGGGTTTGCCATCACTTTGTGTAAAGTCTTTCAAGGTGGTGCCACCTTGTTTAATGGCGGCAGTAAGCACTTTCTGGATAGAATTAACCAGTTGTTTAAAACGTGGGAAACTGATATTACCTGTGGTTTTACGTGGATGAATACCTGCCAGAAACAAGGCCTCACTTGCATAAATATTGCCAACGCCAACCACAATATGTGCATTCATTATAAATTGTTTGATACTCACCTTGCGTTTACGTGAGAGTTTAAAAAGATTTTCAGCGGTAAATTGATCTGATAAAGGTTCCGGCCCCAATTTGCAAAGCAGTTTATGCTCCAGTACCGGTTTGGTTGTCCATAATACGGCACCAAAACGACGTGGATCGTGCAGCCGCAGGCATTGGCCATTTTTTAATACCAAATCAAAATGGTCATGCTTATCAAAAGGCGTATCCGCTTTTAATACACGTAAACTACCGGACATGCCGAGATGAATAATAAGAGTGCCTGCCTTAGTTTCAATTAAAATATATTTTGCGCGGCGTTTAATTGAAGTGATTTTATTTCCAGGCAAGTCTTTTTTCAGTCTTGCTGGAATAGGCCAGCGGAGTTTTGGTTGACGAATAACTACCTTGGCAACTGTTTTGTTTATTAGATGCGTCGCAATACCATTGCAGGTTGTTTCAACTTCAGGTAATTCGGGCATCGGTTACTTTTTCTGGGACTATTTTCGGGGCACTGGTTCGGATGGTGTATCCGTTACAGGTTCAGGCAGGCTCAGTAGTTGCTTTTCCTTTTCTTTTGGAAAACTGTATTGCAATCCTTTTAGTTTATCAATCAGTACAAACTCTTTATTATTTTTTAAAATATAGAATGTTAGCCGTGTGGCATCCTTGCTTGACAATGAAATAACCTGTGAAGAAATAAAAGGTTTGCTGGTATCGATGGGGCTGATATCAATAGCCTGAGCATTTTTCCATTCACTTATTAGCTCGTTAACACTATCAACGCTGAAATTCTCCGGTTCCGGTGTTGCTTTCCAGTTGCCATTTTCTATTTTTAGTTGCAGGCCGGGTAAATCGAGTTGGGTTATTTTAAAGTTATCTTCAAGCAGTTTGTGGCTGATGTAATCTGTTGCAACGCTATTGAGGGCATAAAAGTAAGTGTCATTGGTTAAATAAAGTTTATCGCCCACGGCAACATAGCGGCGCAGTTTAATCGGTTCAGAGTTACCAAATTTAATCAATACACTATTGTCGAGCCCCTTATTAAACAGGACTTCTAATACCGGTTTGTCGAGTCCATAAGGTGCTGTTTGTTTTAACGGATAGCTAGATTGGGGTAATGTTTCAACCAGTCGCAACAAAGTGTCAATACGAAATTCATTGGTAGGAGTGTTATAGGGAGACACCAGTCGCCACTGGTTATTTATTTTTTCAAGATAGATTTCTTTCTTGTTTTGGCGTTTGATAGTTATATTAACAACATCAGCCTGTTTAAGTGAGGTGATAGCCTGTTTGATATTTTTTTTGTTATCGCTATCATCAAAAAAAGCAAGGCCTGCTGCAATCAGGATAAATATAAATAGTGCAATATTGATTGTATTTCGCTTGTTCATGTTACATCCATTTTAACGCTTGCGACGTTTTCGCCAGATGATGATGCCACTGACAATAAAGATAACGGGTAAACCTGCAAGGAAGAGTAGCCCAATAACAGCCCAAACGGTGGGATCAATCTGTAACTGTTGATCCGGTGCGGTGGTTGCCGGGATGCTGATAAACTTGTCGTCGTTATTGAGCCAGTTAAAAATTTTCAGTCCCATGTCCTTGTTACCAAGGTTACCCAGGTATTGATTGGAAATAAAATCACCATCGGCGACTACGATGACACGCTGACTTTTATTATCCGGTTGTTTGCTTTCCAGTGCATAGACGATAGTTATGGGGCCCATGGTATCGGTTTCAGGATTAAATTCAACAACTCCTTGTAATTTTCCGGCTTCCAGCCAGCTTCGGGTTGTTGATTTTACCAGCGCGGTTGCCTGCCAGTGTGTATCTTTTTCATCAGCTATTTTAAGACCACCACTATGAGGGTACAGTGTGCCGAGTGTAAAGTTTTGTGTAATGGGATGCGGGGTATAACTTTCGGCCAGTGCTGACGTTGCAGGGATACCCAGCATTTGTGTGGTTGGATCAACAATCACCCCTTTTATAAATTCGATATTCAGTTGTTTAGCAAGAGGATCCAGTTTGTATAAATGACCGGGTTCCTGTAACCAGAGTAAATTGCCTCCCTGTTTTATAAACTTCTGAATCAGTTTCACTTCACCCGGCAGGTAATCCACTTGTGGGCCTGCAATCACCAGAGTGGAGGTATTGTCCGGAATGGCATGAGTTTCAGCGAGGTTGAGAGAGCGAATTTGCAAACCTTTGTCTTGCAGGCTTTTGGTAAACAACTGGTAGTCATGGTTCGCTTTACCATCGGGTCTGCGTTCACCGTGTCCGCTTAGGAAACGAATGGTATGATCGCCACTGCGTAATAAGCGTTGTAACGTGTTGGTCAAATCCTCTTCTTTTATTGAAAGCAAATGTTCAGTTCGACCATTAAGGTTGATGATCATTTCACCTTCGGCTTGTATGCCCAGTTTACGGGTGGTGGTTGGGTCAATTTCCGGATTAATAAAGGCAAGCTCAATATTACTTTTGTATTTCTGGTATTTTTTAACAAGATCTTTAATCAGTGTACGTTGTTGAGAAACGTCAGATTCTCGAGCAAAAGCAGTAATGCTGATATCGCCATCTATCTTTTTTAACAGCTCAATACTGGCGGTTGACAAGGTATTGCGTTGTGTCGCTGTCCAGTCAGATTCAAATTTATACTTTTGTGTTAACCAGGCAAGCAGAATCATGGCTGTGACAAACAGTACGACAAAAGTAATGTTTTGCAGTTTTAAATTACGACGATTCTTTTTTGTTATTTCCATTTTTCAACCTTAGTGAGTTCTGAAATGCAAGCGGCTGTTGGTAACTAATGTTGCAGACGGTCAGCATCGAGGCGACGAATAGATAGAATTAAAAACATCGCGGATACCAGAATAAAATACATAAAATCAGCCCAGCTGAACAAGCCTTTGGCCATGGCTTCAAAGTGACGCAGCATGGAAATATATTCCAGTGCCCCGCTGGCATTAGGGTCGGTGACTTTATCGCTGGACCAGTCAAGAATCCACAACATTAACAGAATACCAAAGGTACTGATTGCAGCAACGGTGGGTTGTGTCGTCAGGCTTGACATATAAACACCAATGGCGGCAAAACTGGCAACCAGTAAAACAAGCCCGAGCCAGGCTGCAAAGAATAAACCGTAATCCAGACTACCGCTAAAACCCAGTGATAGCGGCATAAGTGCCAGCATGACAGCCATGCAAATCAGAAAACCGACAACACCCAGAAATTTACCCAACACAATATCTGTCATGGACAGCGGTGCAGAGAATAACAATGTCAGGCTTTTGTTAGCACGTTCACCGGCAATGACTCGCATGGTAATTAAAGGTGTGACCAGCATAAATATGATTGCCGAGGTTGCAAACAGAGGGGCAGCAATAAATTCAGTGGCACCGGGTGCATTGGGAATATTGGCCAGTTGAGGCTGAATCTGTATAAAAGTATTGAGTTGTGCGAGAAAAATATAGGCAAAAATAAATTGCACAACACCCAGAATGGACCAGGCCAGCGGTGACAGAAACAAACTGCGTAGCTCACGTGAAGCAATGGTTAAAATATTCATGCGTTATCCTCTGTTGTTTTCTGTTCCTCATGAGGTTGCATTGTGGATTCTGTTGAAGTGATTTCCACAAAAATTTGTTCCAATGTTTTTTGTTCAGGACACAGTTCAAGTAACCCCCAGTGATTATTGACAGCTTCAATCGCAATTTGTTTGGCCGGGCTTTGTTGTGTTGTTGTTTTGTCAAAATGGATACGAATACGCTGGTCTTCAAGATGTTCAATTTTATTTACGTTATCCAGCTTACCCAGCGTTACATCATCAGGTAAATTCTCAAATTGAACGATAAGACTGGTCGCTTGCATGGATTGATTCAGGTTTTCGATAGAATCACTGAATACCAGTTGACCTTTATTTATAATTTGCACCCGATCACAGGTCATTTGGACTTCAGGTAAAATATGAGTGGATAAAATGACACTGTGTTGTTCGCCTAACTCGCGAATGAGTTTACGAATTTCACGAATTTGAATGGGGTCCAGTCCAACCGTGGGCTCATCCAGAATAACAATAGAAGGTGTATGGATAATGGCCTGGGCAATGCCAACACGTTGTTGATAGCCTTTGGAGAGGTTTGAGATTAAACGGGTTTGCACATCACCGAGTCCGCATCGCTCGATGGCTTTTTTTATAGCAGTGCTTTGTACACTGCGGCTGATACCGTTGATTTTTGCACAAAAGTTCAGGTATTCCTCAACTGTTAACTCCATATATAAGGGAGGTTGTTCTGGCAAATAACCGATTTCCGCTTTTGCCAATTTGGGTTGATCGAGCAAGTCCACTCCGTTAATGGTTATTCTGCCGGCAGTCGGGGCGAGGTTGCCGGTAATCATCTGCATGGTAGTGGATTTACCTGCACCATTCGGCCCTAAAAAACCTAAAACTTCGCCACGATTGAGTTCAAAGCTGACAGTATCAACGGCTTTTAACTCACCATAATGACGGGACAAATGCTCTATACTTATAAGTGAAGGTGTTGACATCATTTTTCTGTCTTTTTAGTTAAGTTAACGCAATGATAGACCGATAAGAGGTTAATATACCCGATTTCAATCATGACACAATAAATTTCATTGTGGATTATATGCATAATACGCTCTGCGACAAGTATGGATTTAACACTCAGCAACGAAAGTTGCGTGTCGCAATGATGGGGCTGGCCGATAGCGATCATGCGTTGATTGAATTTTTACACGACAAGGTGATTCAACCTTATGGTCGGGAGATAGTTGAGCATTTTTATACTGTATTACTGTCTTTCCCCGATGTAAAAGCTTTTTTACTGAAACACGGTGAAATTAAGAGCTTACAAAAAACACAGCTGGCTTATCTCCAGTCATACGGTATTTTATTTGACAGCACGGGGTATTTTGAAGAACGCCTGCAGGTTGGCCGCGTTCATGCATTAATTGGTCTGCCATTAAGCTACTATCAAATGGCCTTTCGCATATTGGATGATTTGTTATTCGAATATTTAATAAAAGCTGTTTCAGTAGATGATGACCGGTTCTTGGCTCTGATTAAACTGATTTCCAGGCTTTCTGCGTTGGATATGTCACTGGCTATCGAAGTTTATTACAACAAGAAAGTGAATGATTTGGCAACCTCCATTGATGCTTTGATTGATGAGCGGCAGTTATTAACATCTAAAATCGGCCTGGATGAATTAACTCACCTTGCCAGTCGTGGAAAAGTGATGGATTACTTGTGCAATAACTTAAAGAAAGCACAGCACGGGAATTATTCTTTTTGTGCTGCAATGATCGATCTGGATTTTTTCAAGTCGGTTAATGACCGGTACGGGCATCTAATTGGAGATCAGGTTTTAATCGGTGTGGCAGCGAGAATGAAATCGGCATTACGGAATGATGATGTGTTGGGACGCTATGGTGGTGAAGAATTTTTATTGGTTTTACCCCATGCTGATATTCACATTGCTGAAAAAATCACATTACGTATTTGTCAGAGTGTAAACAGTGAACCGTTTCATATTGAACACCATGTTATTCCTTTGACAGTCAGTATCGGGGTAACAGAATGGGGCGAGGGCGATACTGATGAAACATTACTGGCTAGAGCCGACCATGCCTTGTATAAGGCAAAAAATCAGGGACGCAACCAGGTCGTGGTAGAAAATAAAAATGAACCAGCAAGGACATTAAAATAAAATTTAGCATTACATCAGGCTAAAAGCCTTTATAATTCGGTCGTATGAATATTTATTTAGGCGTTGATACCGGTGGAACTTTTACTGATTTTGTTTTATACAAAAATAACCGGTTGTCCACTCACAAAGTATTATCCACCCCCTCTGCTCCCGAACAAGCCATTCTTGCGGGTATAAAAGATTTACAACTCGATAGCCTGGCCAAAACCGATCACTTGTATATTGTGCATGGTTCAACGGTAGCGACTAATGCGGTGTTAGAAGGTAAGGGGGTAACAACTGTTTTTGTCACCAACCGTGGTTTTAAAGACATGTTAAGTCTTGGGAGGCAGGCTCGTCGAGAGCTTTATCATTTACAGCCGGATTATATTGCGCCTCCGGTTGCAGAGGAATACTGTTTTGAAACCGGTGGACGACTTTCGGCAACAGCTGAAGTACTGGATGATTTAACAGAACAAGATCTGGACACACTTGTGGAACAACTGCGTCGTTTAAATCCCAAGGCGGTGGTGATTAATTTATTGTTTTCATATCTGGATAATCGCTTTGAGAAACAGATTGAAAAGGTATTGAAGACGGCTTTGCCAGCATGTTTTATTTCAGTTTCATCCAATATATTACCCGAATATAAAGAATACGAACGCGGCATGACCACCTGGCTTAATGCCTATGTCGGCCCACTGGTTCAGGGGTATTTACAGCGGCTGCAAGATGAAGTTAAAAATAGCGTGGCTGCACAAACGACCATTACCGTGATGCAAAGTGCCGGTAATACCATTGCGGCTGAACTGGCCGGTGAACAAGCGGTGCATATGTTGTTATCCGGGCCAGCGGGTGGTCTGGCTGCTGCAGAGTATCTGGGACAAGTGACAACATTCAAACGCCTGCTAACTTTCGATATGGGAGGTACTTCGACCGATGTTGCTTTAATAGAAGGCAAAATACAGCTTACCAATGAATCTAAAATAGCCGGTTACCCTGTTGCCGTTTCAATGGTGGATATGCATACCATTGGGGCGGGAGGAGGATCGATTGCCTTTATTGATGCCGGAGGCTTGCTACAAGTTGGACCGGAGTCTGCGGGCGCCTATCCTGGGCCGGCCTGTTACGGACAAGGGGGAGTTCAACCTACAGTAACCGATGCAAATCTGGTACTTGGGCGATTATTGCCGTCTGCTTTTCTCGGTGGTGGTATGGCATTGAATATTGATGCAGCCCATGCCGCTATTAACACTTTGGCAAAACCATTAAATTTAACAGTTGAGCAAACAGCCAATGGTATTATTAAAATTGCCAATGAACATATGGCCAATGCTTTGCGGGTGATGTCGGTTCAACGTGGTATTGATCCGCGTGACTTGTGCTTAATGTCTTTTGGTGGTGCAGGGGGGTTGCATGTGTGTGCACTGGCGAATGCTTTACAAATCTCAACGGCCATGGTGCCGGTGCATTCCGGAGTACTATCGGCACTGGGTATGTTAGTTGCACCTAAAGGGCGTGAACTGTCACGTACTTTTAATACGCTATTAACAAATACTGTCGAGGCTGATATCAGA
>JALXDW010000383.1:361-4202 GCA_027070385.1 Chromatiales bacterium | reverse complement strand
TTACAAGTCAGTTGCTCTACCAACTGAGCTACGCCGGCCTCTTCAAGAAATAGCCTGCCCAGGATACTCCCCGGAAGCGGCTTTCAAAAGAGAGCGCATTTTAGGCAAAAAAAACCAATATGGCAATGATAAATTCAGCTAATTTAAAACTAATTTTAATCGAATCAACCGTTCCAAGTATTTGATTAATTTGAACAATTTACTGATACCTTGCCAATTCCCCGAAAGGTTTTCTGTAACCGGGCAAGTTGTTCAGCGGTTAATCCCGTTTCTGTTGATGGCCAATCCAGCCAATAACTGCGTTTAGGCAAGTCAACAGCAGCAATGGTCGCATCCACTCCCTTCTTCTTCATTTCAGCTAATCGACGACGCGCCGATGAGGATTTGGAAAAAACCCCCAACGATATCGCATTTTTCTTCGAGCCGGTTGCCACCCGAAAATAATCCCGGATCCCCAGTTCTTTCAGTTTTTTAATCTGCCGATTTGCTGCTTTTCGAGATTTTAAAGGCGGGATAATGACCCAGAAACCTTCTGCAGTCATTTTTTGAATCCGCCTGTGAGCCGAAATCCCCCATTTTTTCAAGCGCTTTTGTGCAGCCCGTAGTGCTTTTTTCTGTGCAAACGGCCCCACACTGAAACACATTGCCGCTTTATTACTCACCGACTCTTCTTCAGTCCGGGGTTCCGCTTTTTCCTTTAACAATAATAAACGTACTGCACCATCAGGTGCTTCGACCTGACTAACCTTGTTCAAAACTATTCCACTACGGGAATTCCAGGCAAAAAAACCAATATTCAGAAGAACCAAACTGTATAAAAACCACTTTAACATTGTGTTACTCAATAAATAAAACCAGACCTTCAAGAACAAGCTCTGGCAAATGCTTCACTGTTATTGATAATAGAGGCATCAGTTCTTCCGCACCTCCCCCCGTTAAAATGCACAATGGCTTTTGTTGCAACCGTTGTTCTGCCTGAATAAAACATTGTTCAATAAAACCAACAATAGCAATCGTTGAGCCGGCTATCACACAATCGGCTGTTGATGAACCGGGGCCAGGCTGTAGTGGTCTGCTCTGGAGCAGAATAGAAGACTCCAGCCCGGCATGGATACCACTTGCTTTTTGCACCAAGACATCGGTCATTAACAAACTACCCGGCATCATCCAGCCACCTGCATGCTGTCCCGTATTGTCCACAACATCTGCAGTGACTACCGTACCACAATCCACCACTAAAATTGCTGCACTGTCTTTTAAAAAACTGTTTTGAGCATGTTTGAATGCAGCAACCATGGCTACCCATCGGTCAGCACCCAGCAAAGTATAATCGGAGTAACCACAAGTAACACCGGCTGTTGTTTCAGATGTTAAAACTTGCTGGATGGAACATTGGAACGTTTGTGATAATTGTTCCTTTATTTTACAAACAGATGCTTCATCAATAACACTAACCAACACAATAGCCTGAGGCTGTTCCGTTAAATTCAAATGCCCACTTTGCAACTCGGCAAAAAACTGCTCATGAGTGAGTTTATTAACTGCTAATAATTTATTTTGTGCATAGACTGCATATTTAATGTATGAATTTCCAATATCAATAAGCAGGTAGGACATTTTAATAACCCTTGGACGGCCCGTTTAAACGTATACTAACTTCACCAGAATAAAGTGGTTGCACTTTCCCATCGGATTCAACCAAAAGTGCACCATTTTTATCCACGCCACGTGCAATTCCATGCTTTAAATACATGTGTCCGTCAATATTAATAACCCGGTTCAGTAACAAATCCAGTTGAGCCCATTGTGCCATAAAATCAGTAAAACCACTGAAATTGAATTGCTGCAATCGAGGGATCAATTCATTTAAAATCATTGCAGCAACCTCATTTCGATTAAGCTGTTTCTTTAATAACTGTTGCATATCTACCCATTGTTGATCAATTTTGCCCCCTTCTTTCATAGGCATATTCACGTTTACACCTATCCCGATCACAGCCTGGCATGGGCTGTTGGACTCACCACGTAACTCCAGCAGTACGCCGGCCAATTTCTGGTTATGAACATAGATATCATTGGGCCATTTCAGCATCACATCATTCACACCAAGATTCTGCATCGCTTTAGCAACACTGATAGCAACGACCAAACTCAACCCGGCTACCTCGGCTATCGAAATATCTAGCTGCCATAATAAAGACATGTAGAGGTTACTGGCAAACGGTGATACCCATTCACGTCCCCGCCGACCTCTGCCGTGTGTCTGCATTTCGGCAAAAACAATTCTGTTTCCAGATTGATCTTGCTCCAAGCAGTCCAGTAAATATTGATTTGTCGAGGGACATTCCACCAGCACATCTATCTGGCTTACCTGTTTTTGAATCAACGGAGGTAAAAGAGTCAATATTGCTTTTTTATCCAAAACAGAAATTGGCTCAGCCATTTTATAACCTTTGCTTTGAATACTGAGAATTGGAACCGGTAACAGCGTATTCAATTTACGCACCTTTTTCCAAACAGCAGTACGGCTTATGCCCAGTTTTAGAGCCAAATCTTCTCCCGAATGAAACTGGCTATCACTGAGATAGTCTAAAAGTGTTAACAAGTCTGGCATATTATTTTGTCACAGAACCTTTTTGACCTTGTATTGTACCCAAAAAACGCTAACTGGCATGTAAATAAATACACTTTATTGTATTCACGTCATCATCGACTAGACTTATTGGCTAGCATTGAAAATTGAGAGCTATCATACTAAATGTACGGGGAAAATCACTGCACAAAAAGAGGGCAAAAGACTGTTCGTGCTTTATTTATAGTAGGGATGATGACCTTCTCTGTAAATATAACATATGCAAATGAAATTATTTTAAATGCAACAGGTAGCCCGCCACTGCATACAGCAGAACAAACAGGTTTTATGGATTTAATTTCTACAGAAGCTTTCCGTAGAATCGGGATACAACTTAAAACAGTTCAATTACCTGCTGAACGTGGTTTAAAAAATGCAAATGCAGGTATCGAAGACGGAGAAATGGCAAGAATTAAAGGAATGGAAAAACTCTATCCAAATCTTGTCCGTGTTCCTGAAAAAATCATGAATTGGGACTTTGTCGCATTTGGCCAGAAACAGATTGATTTATCCAACGGCTGGTTCAGCCTGACACCTTATTCTGTTGCTTTTATTAATGGCTGGAAAATTTACGAAAAAAATGTTCCCCCAAGTATAGAGAAAATTAAAGTAAAAACACCCGTACAATTATTTTCTATCTTAATAAAGAATCGTATTGATCTTATTCTTTACGAACGTTGGGGCGGGTTACTTTATATCAAAAAAAATCGGCTTAAATCCATTAAAATACAATCTCCCCCACTTGCGACCAGGGAAATGTTTATTTATTTACATAAAAAACACAAGAAACTTGTCCAACAACTTGCCACTGCTTTAAAAACAATGAAACAGGATGGCTACTACCAACGAATGATAAAACAAATCCTGATACCTTTAGAATAGTACAATGTACAAAAAAAATAACAGTACCAAGGAAAGACACATACTATTTTATAGTATTTTAATATCAGCTTTATATGCTAATACTCAACATCCTGTATTAGCCAATGAGATCACGTTAAATACAGCAACCGTCGCCCCATTAAATACTCCAAAACTTAATGGCTTTCTTGATTTAGTTGTAAAAGAAGCCTTTGCACGAAATGGCTATCAGCTGCAAACCATTCACTTGCCAGCAGAACGTGCACTAAAAAATGTCAATGCGGGAATTGAAGATGGGGAAATGCTTCGTATCAAAGGGATGGAAAAACTTTACCCTAATATTATCCG
>JALXDW010000383.1:0-351 GCA_027070385.1 Chromatiales bacterium | reverse complement strand
TTCCCGAAAAAATTATTGATATGGAATTTGTTGCCTTCAGCCATAGAAAAATTAATATGGAATCAGGCTGGTCGGTTTTATCAAAATATGCCGTTTCATTTATTAATGGCTGGAAAATATACGAGGAAAATGTCCCCGCCGATGCTGAAATTATAAAATTAAGAACCATTAAACAACTATTTTCCTTGCTACAAAAAAAACGTACCGATATTATCCTTTATGAACGTTGGGGAGGTTTATACCATATCAAAAAAAATAATATTCAATCTGTACTATTACTATCACCGCCACTTGCGACTAAAGAAATGTTTATTTATCTGCATAAAAAACATAAAAAACTGGTTCCTAAAC
>JALXDW010000382.1 GCA_027070385.1 Chromatiales bacterium | reverse complement strand
AACCTCCTGAAAATATGGCTTTGTAGTAACTGAACAGATGGGTTTTAAGATTGTATATCAGAGGATATTGCTTCTGGTCAGAAAGTAGGACTGCAAAGCCATAATGAGAGCAAGTATATCATTTTCTCATTAGTGCACATGGTATCACCTTTTATGATTATGAAATTATAAAAGGTATTAGTTTGAATCATGTTGAAAGGAGTGGACAGGTGGAATTATTTGTCCTTTACAAGTAATAAACGTCTTAAAGACATATATGTGAATCCTTTTTATATAATAGCTGAATATTTATAATTTCGAAAAATTAATTTCAATGCTACTAGAGATTTTAGCAGTGAAATTAATTAAATTATCTGTTTTTTTAAACACTATTTCTAAGTTGAACTGAGTTAATATCAGATAGCATTTTCATCATTTCTTTAAAATCCGTAATTTTCAAATTGATATTATCTCTTTTTATTGATGAACAACTCTCATCAAGCTCTTTAGACAATCTAAGTCTATAGTTGATTTCTTGATTTAAACTTCTATCGTTTAATCTTGCTTTGCGAGCGATATAGAGCTTTAAGTCTTCATCTATTCGTAGCAAGTATCGTTTTTTGTCTCCCATTTTTAAGGTCCTTTTTTATAAAATGTTCAAACATTATGTTCTTACAGCATTCTCGTTGAAAACGATATTATAAATCAATTATATAAAGCCGTAAACATAATTATCTTTTAAAAAATTAGTAGAGCTACTATTTTTTTAACTAATAAAGTTAAAATATCAATTAACATGAAAGTTTCAGATACTACTTATGCAAGACATGGAAACAATATAAATAATGAATAACATTTCTATGAACTTGGATTTTCCAGGTTTTGATATCAAATACAACTTGGATGTTGTTTATTATATATAGCAATCAATCATTATATATTCTCACAAATCAACAAATAATACTCATTATCAATTCGAATCCTAGATCTAATTAGATATTGTTAAGGTCAAATTATTGCGAGGTAATGAAATTAGAATTGACATTACCATGAGTTGATGTGACAACACCACTTCGGAACAGAAACTTAAAATCATCTGATATAGAGTTTTATGAACGAACTTATGTTATGCAATAGAAAATTAATTAGATTTTCTATTGCAGGTAATTATAGAAGGCCTGTTTAAGGTAAATAGTTCAATCCGACAGGCAGAACAAGTCTGAACTACTACACATAAAAAGACTTTGAATGTTTTTAATTTACTTACTTAAGATGTAAATATATTGTTTAATATTAACTGGCTTATGAATAAAATTGTTAAAATATCCATACTCTGTATCCGTCATCCTCAAGTCCCAAAATATCAATTTGACCTGAGCTACATTCGGGACCTTTCACCAAATCCATGTGTTTTTCCACTTTGTCTTTAGTATTAAAAGCAATAGAACAATTCTCACAAGCACCTTTTATAATTCCATCGTTATTTACATCTTCAAAAAGGCTATTCATTGAATGTTCTTTTTTTGCAAGAATATCTGGTAATGCTGTACCCTCAGCAGCAAAATACAATTCAACTTTGTCACCTCTTGAGTTCGCCTGTTTGGCATAAATCATAGCATGAAAAACTTTTCCAATATCTTTTTCACCTGAATACACAATAAATGCATGTTTGTTCATAATGTTCTCCTGATTAATAAGGTTTTGTTTCTTTTATAAAAGGATGTTCCAATTGAAACTCATCAAACCACGTTGATAATGCTTTGAGTTCCCTTGATCTCCACTCAAGTTCGGGTAATCTAAAGTCTAAATATCCTAGAGTTGAGTATAGGGCAATATGCGCCTGTGAAACCTTTTTACTTAAGGTCGGAATAAATTTTTCAGCATAAGCTAAAGAACGTTTTATTTCAGTTGTCCATATTTCAATTAATTTTTCAAAAACTATCTCTTTAGGTCGCCTTTTCTCCATAACAATATTATACGCTGCATCAAGAATTCCATCCCCAAGAGCTTCTGCTGTTTTAACCGTTATCCATTCTGACATGTCTGTTGGATATAATTGATTAGTAGGTGTTAATTTATCCAAAAAATTACAAATGAATGGACTGTCAAAAATAACAGAACCATCATCAAAAATTAGAGAAGGGACTTTCCCAAGAGGATTTTTATGAGATTTTTCAGGATCATCTACAAAAGGATTGCAAATCACCTGTTCAATTTCATTTTCCAGTTTTTTAAAATGAATCGCTAATCTCACTTTTCTTGAATAAGGCGACGCAGTTGAGTAAAATAATTTCATATTAATTTCCAAATATCTTTATAGTGTTATATTTATTATAGAAAATTAATGCTAATATGAATAACGATTAATAATGATGTTAAGTATCATAAATAGTGATGTTAAATTAATGGATATAAAAGCTCTAAAAATATTTAAAGCTGTGTCAGACGCAGGAAGTATTTCAAACGCCGCCAAAAACCTTCATTATGTTCAATCTAATGTTTCAGCACGATTACAACAACTAGAAGATGAACTGGGTGTCCCGCTTGTAACACGGGAATCAAGAGGTGTAACTTTAACATCATCTGGGGAGGTTCTGAGCTATTATGCAGACAGAATTATAAACCTTAGAGATGAGGCCGTTCTAGCTGTTTCGTCTACTGCACAGGGAAAGGGTTTTCTAAGGATAGGGGCAATGGAGAGCACTCTAGCAATACGACTTCCAGGTATTCTTAAAAGATTTAACAATATTTATCCTGATATTATCTTAGATATTCAAACTGGATCAACCGATTCACTTATTGAAGCCACTTTAAATAACAGGGTTGATGCTGCTTTTGTTGGCGGAAATATTAATTCAAAATCAATTCAGAGCCAATCAGTATTTACTGAAGAGATTGTCCTTGTTACCTCAAAAAAACACTTATCAATCGAACAATTGACCATTAAGAAGTTACTCGTTTTTAAACAAGGGTGTATTTATCGTGCATTTGCTGAACAGTGGTTACGTGAAAAAGGCTATTCTCCGGTAAAATTATCTGAATTTGGCACTCTAGATGGAATTTTTGCCTGTGTATCTGCAGATATTGGAATTACTTTTTTACCACGTAGTGCTGTAGAGGGACATCAATTGACAAATAGTGTACTAACACATGAATTAGATAAAGATAAATCGGAAGTATCTATTAATTTAATTACAAATGCAAAAAATAGAATACATCCTATGCTCGCAAAACTCATAGAATTAGTGAAATAATTCTGTCTCCACAAAATATCTTACCATTAGCTAATATTTGTGCCCTTAATCCACCTTTTCTTACCATGATTTTAGCCAATTTTGTATTTGTAATCTTTTCTAAATGGAGACATGGTTCACATAAGCGTATGCCATGACATAGTACATTACCTAAAAGAAATGTCTTACCAACAAACTCATTTAGTCTAATTCCTTGAGTAACAATATTTCTTCTAAATTTACCAGGTTTTAAATTTAGGCCTTGTAAATGGAATTGTGTAATATTCTCAATTTCGATTAACGTTATATTGAAATCAGGCTTCTGTCCCTTTTCTGACCATTTACCAATTCCATTATAATACCTATCTCCAACAATTCCTTTATTCTTTTCTAATTGAGCACATTCGACTTCGTACATATCGGATGCTGATAAATCTGCAATATAAATCGACTTAATTATTCCACACATTTATGATTTTTCCAATAATGAGATACGAGCTGCTAAATTAGCAGCCCGTATAATTATGATATTTATAGGATTAATAGAATGTATCTAATAGTTATGAAACAACAACATTATTTGTTGAGTTCTGTCTAAGAAGATTGATTGCAGTATAGATGTCATCATAAAGAGAGGCTCTTGCGTTAAGCAACCTTATACCTGAATCGAGAATAATTTTGTAATCATCTACTGAATTAATGAGTTCGCGCATCTCATGAAACCAGGACTCTCCATGTCGTTCATCAATTGAAATATGAAGATCCCAGAAAGTTGTTTGACTAGTAGACATACCGCTATTAGTAAGCCCTTTTAGAATGGACTTCATTTGAACAGGCATAGAAATTTCAATAAACCCAAGACCACCAAATCCTTTTCTAAAATCACTGGAAAGATGAGTTAAGCCAATTTTAGTGTTTAACAAATGTAAAGTTCCTGACGATGGTTCGATTGAGTCAGATAAACCAATAAAGTCATAATTTTTTAGAAAAAGAGTGGGGTGAGCATTGTCAACATCATCACATCCTAATTCATCATAAAGATTTGCAAAAAGATCATTACGTTTAACTAAAGGCGTTGTTAGACTTAATGTCGCTAAATGTAAGTGAAAGAGACGATTATTAACGTAGTAGTTATCTAGAAATATACGAATTTCATCTTTTGATAAGCCTGCATCCATAACTTTGAATAGTGGATGCGAGTTGATTCTATGACTAAGAGCCTCTTCTTTTAGAACGTTAATTGCTTTTTCTATTGAAAATTGACCATTAATTTCTTTCAAATAAGGAACATAGTAGTCTTCTTGAATAGAAAAGATAAAATTCCTTACTGCACGTTCTGCAACTCCTCTTAATGAGGTAGGGTCAACGATGCGTTCCATATCATTTGTGTTGTAATGATAAAGAATGTGTTGAATTTTAGAGAATGATAGTTCATCTGAATCTCTGAAAGCTCTAAGTGCAATTGGTTTTATAAATTCTGTAGCTGAGTCATAATAGTTTTTCATATCATCAATCGAGACTATATTACTACTATCTAAGGTTTGAGGCATTTGAATATTAATTTTCATTATTTTCTCCATTATTATTAAATTAAGGTTTAATAGGTCCATGAGGTATTCTAGGAAAGATTGAGGCTTCGATAATATTGTCAACCCCCATCATAAATGATACTAATCTATCAAATCCTATTGAAAAACCAGCATGAGGTGTACAACCGTATTTTCTTATTTCTAGAAACCATTTAAATTCATCTTCATCATGATTAAAGAATTTAAGATTTTTTTCTAGCTGTTCAGCATCAGAAACTCGTTCCCCACCACCAATTAATTCACCATGACCAGTATGTGCAAATAAATCATTAGATGGAGTTAAATCAGGATTATCTTTATAAACAGGGAACCAGAAATTCTTTATTTTTTGCGGAAAGTTTGTGATAAAAAAAGGACGATCAAATTGTTTTGCTAATAAATCTTGTTGCTTATGTGTATAGTCAGAACCATACTCCATAGACAACCCGTTACTATTGATAATATCGACTGTCTCTTGATATGTGACTTTTTTAAATGTTTTAAGAACATCATCGAGATGTGAATATGATAAATCACCAAGCTCATAAAGATCCAAATGATTCTCCTTAAGCTTCTTAGCAATATATTTTAGAAGTCCTTCTTCCATAAGCATTACATCAGAATTAGTAGCCCAGGTAATGTCTACTTGCATTTGCCATATTTCTACAAGATGAGTAGAAGATGCTTCTTTCTCTCGTCTAAAGGATGGATTTAAAGTGTAAACCCTGTCGAAAGCAGAGGACATAGCATCAGCGTACATCCAGGGACTTTGAATTAGGTTAGCTATGGTTTTACCATAATATTGGAAAGCAAACAGGTCACCGCTGCAGACACAGGAAGCCTCAGTAAGAATGGGTGTCTGAACATTGATACAACCATCTTTTTCAAGAAATTCACGTGCATATTTATTAATATAATGTCTAAATTTGGCAGTAGCCAACATTTTTTCAGACCGAATATATAAATGACGATTAAGTAAGTCATCATAGGAAATAGCTTCAATAGGTTTTAACATAGGTTCGGCAAGATGAACCACTGACAGTTCTTTGACAACTGGAATTACCTTTCTGTTATCCAAAGAGTTTATAGTAACAATACTTTGCGGTGTTAGTTTCTTTGATTCAAATAGCTCTTCAGGAATGTCAATTATAATATTTTTATTCTTCGAACGAAAAAGTGTCCTGTAGACATCTGATTCTTTTTCAAATTTCATTATACGTCCATTCATCGAATTTGTAAGATCCAGTGACTGGTCATATTCACCATCAATATTTAGTACTTCTGCATTCATTTTATGCCTCCATTAGTAATCGTAAGGCAAGAATATTCTGTTAACTTTAGAAATGGAATAGGCAGAACACATAAAAATCGACATTAGTATTACACACATATACTTATGATATCACCAGTTTATTCAATACGATATCACGACAATATAGGTAAGCAATTATAGTGATTTTGAATTTCAATATTTGCTTGTGAATAAAAAAAAAGCTGTTATATTTGCCTCCATAAAAACCACAAACAAAAACTTTAATTAACAATTTAGAACAAAGAAAGAATAACAAGTAAATGAGCACCCATATAATAGCAATTAAAGCACTAGCTCTTGGAGTAAGCACACTTTCGCTAGTAATAGGCATTTCTAGATTTGGGTACGGATTGCTAATAGATAAATTAATATTTTTAAGTAACACGCAGATTGGAGTAATTGGAACTTCAAATTTATCAGGGTACTTTATTGGTTGTTTGTTTATGATTGTTTTAAATAACACTCAATATTCTTTGAACTGGTTGCGCTTAATGCTTTTTATAAATCTTCTTTGCATGGTCGGTTTATACTTTTCAAACGACGCAAGTTATTGGATAGTTTTTCGCTTTTTTGGTGGATTATCCGGGGGCATTTGTTTTGTTTTTATTAGTATTTATTGTATTGAAATATTAAACCAGACAAAAAGAAATCAATTTTCATATGCAATTTATTCAGGTGTTGGCATTGGCATAATACTTTCGTCAACAGCTTTGTATTTCAATGCAATTGATTTTAAAGGTAATTTAAATTATCAAATAGTACTAGCAATTATTTTTTTTTGCATAAGTTTAATTTCATCACTTGGTTTAAATGATATTGAAAAACCAAAGACTTACGTCAAAAAAAAGAAATATAGTAAGTCTACTTTTTATTTTACAAGTTACTTGATCGCAAGTTATTCATTGGAAGGAATGGGATATATTTTGTACGCAACATATATTTTTCCATTTCAGATAGCTTCAAGTGTTGACATTAGGTATGTTTTTTTAAATTGGTTCTTTTTAGGATTAGGTGCTGTTATTGGACCAATTGCTCTAACGATACTTACGAAAGAATTAAAAACAAATACAATTATACTACGTCTATTTATAGGTCAAGTTATTTCTATTCTTCTGACTCTTATAGACTCAAACATATTATTTAATACGTTATCCACGTTCATTTTTGGTTTAACCTTCATGAGCTTAACTTCAGGATTCATTCTTTATGTAAAAGAAATATGGCCAAACAAAAACACAATGATTGCCATAATCACCACAGGATATTCACTTGGTCAGTCACTTGGACCAGTTATAGGTGGATATTATAACAGCACTAACGAAGGATATAGAAGCTCTATTGTATTATCAATATTTACGATATTTGCTTCAATTGGATTTTTTTACTTATCAGAATTGATTAAGGATAAGAAACTGGAGCATAAAAATCGAGGACATATTTAATTATTGTTTTTTATTTCATTTATAGTCGTATTAGCATAAAAAAAGGAAAAGAAATGTTAACAAAATCAAACAAAATCCTATTAATGGTTTCTTTAGTTTTTATAATTTCATCTAATGTATTTGCCGAGAACTGGTTTATAAGAGATGGAACAGAACAAAATAATAAATCCAAATTGTATTTTGTTGGCCTTATTCAACCCACATTTCAGCATGATTTCTCCGATGACCTTTCAGGACTACAGGGTCCATTATCATCCTTTAATGGGAAAAAAACGACATTATCAAACATCGCCCCAAGCTATGATTCATCACAGTCATTTTATCTATTTAGAGTTAGATTCGGTGCTAGAGGAACAATACTAGACGATATAAATTATGAATTTGTTGCTGAATATGGTGCTAATGCATTAACAACGATTCCTAATGATAATCCCAAAGTTGAATTAGCAGAAGGCTCAATTACATTCAACCAAATAAAAGGAATGCGAATTAGAGCTGGTCTTTTCAAAGTACCTGGACCTGAAGAGTCACAAAGATATGCCATTGAGTATATTAATTTTACTAATGCTACTCAGTTTCTTGTAAACACACAACCTTATAAAAAGGTTTCCAACATGAGCGCAGATGTTTTTACTGCAACTCCTAGATCTGGAGTAAGAGCTTTCAGAGACACCGGTGTTCAAATATTTGATGCTTTTACCTACGGTAGGAATGAATGGTCTTATGCTTTGATGATGGGAAATGGTAATACCCTTAATAAGACTGATGACAATGATAAAATGTCATATTACGGAAGAGTCCAATATTCATTTCTATATCCAGATGATTCATATCAATTTCAGCGGTTAAGATCTGATTTAACAGTATTTGCCTGGTACCATAACGACAATCTTACATTTGATAATCAAGACTATGACTTAAATAAACGAGGGTTAGGTGTAACTTTTGTCAAAGATATTTGGCAGTTTAATGCAGAATATATGGAATCTGAAGGTATGATGTATTTAACCCCTTTATTTAAGGACCAAATCGGAGGCATACTTTTTTCGTCAAAAAATAACGAAGCTATGGGATGGTATATAGATACAGGAGCTTTTGTTTCAAAGAATTGGTTGTTAGGCGTTAGATATGATGAATTAAATCAAGATCCAATAGATAAATCTCTTGAAAGAACATTTAAAACAACAACCCTAGCCGCCCAATACTATTTCACAAAAAAAGTTAGAGTTGCTTTTAATTATGAAATTAGAGATTATGATTATGGTAAACAATCTCTAATGTCAAAACAGGATGCATTTAACACAAATAAGATTGAGGATTCTGTGGAAAATAGATTTGCTGTCCAGCTTAGTGTAAAACTTTAGGTGATTTATGAAAGCAATAGTCTGTGATATTGGCCATACAATTATAACGGATAGTATTTTAAATAAAATTCTAATCGCTCACAATAAGGTTGAAGCCGTTGGAAAGTTGTATGATGAGGAAAAAATGGATTTAAGCACACAAAACACCATTGATTTATTTGTAAAAAAAATGTTCATAAATAAAATTAATTCTTTAAAAGGAATTAAAAACAATGAACTATATGATATTTGTAAAAATGCACAAATAACAGATGGGTTCATTGAATTTATGTCTATTGTTTGTACGAAGCAGATTCCAATACTATTCATCGGTGCGGTACCAATTATTATTACAGAGCATTTATTAAGCATATGTGGGTTTGATATAAAGAACTTTAAAAATATATTTATTGATGGTTCTAAAATAGAGCTTGTCGATAATAAAATTAACAAGCCATTAACAGTATGCACTCCCTCTTTGAAATCTAAGAAAGTAATTTCCTGGGCTGAACAAATTGATATATCACTTGATAATCTAATGATTATTGGTGACTCTATTGGAGATCTTCCTACTATGAATTTAACCAAAAAGGAAAATAGATTCGGAATACATATTGACAGCCCTACCTTAAAAAATATTGTTTGTCGTGAGATTTTAAACTTCAATCATTTAAAAGAAATAATTCAGACACAATCAAATTTCCAGGTATAAGTATATGAATAAATTAGTTAACTTCGATGTTGAACCTAATATATCATCATCAAAACGAGAAAACCTTCTCATTGTGAACAAACCAACTTTGCTAATGGTAGACAATGGTACTATCAATATATCGTCGTCTAATGAATCTATTAATATTAATGAAAAACAAATGGCTGTATTAGTTAAAAAAGGTAAGTATTGCATACACAATGATAATAATACCATTATCAACACCCAAACTATATCTACTGACGATCCCGTTTATACTGATAATTTTGTTGTTAATATTGAGGATACAAGAAAGGCTTGGAATCTAATTCAAAAAGATATTCCTTTATTATTCTTATCAGATAGATTAATTTCATTAGGAAATATTGAAAATAATATATTTAATGAGAATGAAAATGATATATTGTTTAAGTATAACGATGTTTCAATATATTCCAGCCCTATTAATCACTCTACAACTACTGACAATGATATTTTTGATGCCATTGTTATTGGTGCTGGACCTTATGGTACTAGTGCAGCACTTTCTCTTAAAAATAATAATTTTAATATATACTGGGCAGGGGAACCATTGTCATTCTGGTTAAGGAATATCCAGCCTACTCTGTTACGCTCAGCAAAATCGGCAACAAACCTATACATAGACAATCAAGAGTTTACTTTTCTGGATTTTATAAATAAATTTAAACTTAACAAGTTAGGTAAAATTGAATACAGTGAGTTTCTTGCTTATTTTTTTTATCTACTGACATATTTGAATGATTTACCAGAGCACGAGAAAGTCGTAAATATTTATCATAGAAACGGATTATGGCATACTAAACTTCAAGGTGTTTTTGGACTAAAGACTATTATTTCGAAAAATGTTATTAATGCTACCGGTATTGGCATTCATCCAAACATACCTGAAACAATATCAAACCTACCCCTTAAGTTAGCAGCTCATGTTTCTCATACTGCAGTTCATGATTTACCCGTTAATAAAAAAATAGCTATAATTGGTGGAGCACAAAGTGCCGTTGAATATGCTTTAGAAGCTGATAAAAAAGGTAACGAAGTTACGATGTATGTTAAAGGCAAACTTAAATATAGGAATTTACATCAACCTACTCAATTTATGTACAGATTTTTAGCTTCAAACTGTGAAAAAATAATTCCTTATTTACCAGTTCTGTTAAAAACAAAGTTATTAGGTTTTCTGTTAGAAGGAACTTGTGAACCGCAAATAAAAAACGATTTGGAAGACAGTAATATTCGTATATTTGAAGGTACAGTCATATTTAACACCGAAATAATCGACGAAAAACCTGTTGTAAACTCAAATTTTGGTGAGAGTCAATTTGATTTTATTGTTTCTGCAACAGGATATAACTACAACATTCATCATTTAAATTACTCTTCAGGATTCATTACAAGTAAAAATCAGACAATTGCTTGCCAATATCCCAATCTAAACACAAATGCAATGTTAAAAAACACCCCGCCTGGAATGTACTTTGCTGGCTTTGCCTGCATGTATTCGATAGGATTTAAAGCTCAATTTATTAATGGAACTAATATTGTTATTAAGCGGATAATTAATGATATTATAAGGAGAAGCTAATGCATCTTCTTTTTTTTATAGCAACTACATTATCACTTAATTTTGTTAAATCAGATGGGCTAATTACAGTCCTTACTTTAATTCTCTTATTACCATTTGTTTTTCAATTAAAGCAATTGATAAACAAAACTTTAATACCTTTAGGTATGATTTTATTATCCTTATTAATTACTATGTTTGATGGATTGGATTTAATTCATATAATTTCTAAGACAAAACCTTTTACCATGACGATCCTTATGCTTATATCTGTCACTCTTCTGTCATCATTGATAAATTCTAAGAATCTATTGAATACCTATGGTTACATTTCGTCGATATTTCAATCAAAAAAAAATACAGACTTTATGCTCTATTCTTCAGCATTAATTTCTCCTTTTTTAAATATGGCAACACCAGTCATATATGGTGAAATGTTAAATAATTTAAGTAATAGTAATTCTCGATTAGCAGCATCTACAGTCAAACGAGGCATGATGATTTCTATGTTGATTGCCCCAACTTTTGCTCCTATTGCACTAGTTATAGGAAGCCACCCATCAGTATCGTGGCCATCAACATTGATCTATAGTTTACCACTAGCGTTAATTACCTTGTTTTTTTTTTGTTTTCGAAAAAAGATATAATTATGCCTGAAAGTTCTTTTAACAAAGACGTTAAAAACTCTGGTGTTTTGTGGTTATTTATATATTTGTTTTTTTTATTAATATTTATGATGTCCGATTATGTTATTGTTGTTTCAATCTCTTTTTCTGCACTTTTAACCGTTTTATTAGCCATATCAATTAACTTTATTATTGGAAGAAACTCTTTATATTTTATTGTTAATGACAAGTGCAAACAAACTATAAATAAGATCTCAAATGAAGCCTTGATTTTTTTTTCGTCTGGCTTATTGTTAGTAGCTCTATCTCATAGCTTACGTAGTGATTCATCACTTTATAGTTACTTTCTATCTCTTAATAGTGTTTCCGTTGTACTATTTTGTTTATTTATTTTACCGCTTTCAGGCTTGATTAAATTACATCCAATCATTGGATTTACTCTTTTTCAACCTATTGTTTATTTAAATGTTGAGTTATTGGAGGTTCAAAAATATTTGTTATGGGTTTGTTATTGGGTGATCTCTTTACAGCTATCACCTTTGTCTATTATTAATATAACCACGTCAAATGCATTTAATGTAAAACTAAAATCTTTATTGACCAGAAAAGACTTTATAAATATATATTTTCTTGGTCTTTTCTATTCATCCTTAATAATTTTATATGGAGAAATATAAATAATGAAATATGGATTATGTATAGGTACTGGGCCCGGTGACATAAAAACTCGATTCGCATTTGAGTTAGCTCAGGAGTTATTAAACAATGATTCTCATGTTGAAATATTCCTTTTTGATAACGGCATTTATAACACCCTTGAAGCTAATTCTCTTAAATGTATCTCTGAAAAATTAAAAGTTATTTCAGAAAAGTGCACCTCAATAAACATCTGCATTAACATGGCAAAGCATCGAGGTGTTAATAAAAACAATGTTGCATCTTATGTAGAAATATCAAGTTTGATATCTTTTACTGATTTGATTAACACTTCCGATTTTATTATTACAACCAAATAATAAGGAATTCTAATATGAATGTTCTCTTTGAATTTTCCAACAACCCTTTTAGAAATGATCTTTCTTCTCAATATGCACGAATGGCTTTATCTTTATCAATGGAAAACAATGTCTCCATTGTTTATAGAGACGATGCTGTAGTTTTATCACATAAACCATTTCATATTTCTATTAAAGAAATTAATTATTTTGATTTTGAACGTTTTCTTGTAGAACAGGAAATTGATATGTTTGTTCTAACTAATAATAAGTTTGATGATGACTCTTCATTAAAAGATTGTGTTAAGAAGATATCTATCAATGACCTGGACAAACTATACTTTTCACAAGATGTTATATTTAGAAATTAAGGAATTAATATGATTATGATACTTTTCGAGAATTACAATTTGTCAGATTTACCTACAATAGTTGCTGATGATATTGTCATACATGCTAACCCTGATGCGAGACCTTTTAATTTATCTAATAATAATGAGTTCTATCTCGAAGGATATGGAAATTCTTCTGTTGGTTTAAATAAAATATCTATGCACGAAATAGCTTTATCTCTTAGTAAACATAACAGGGTTGAACTATTATGAAATTTAATAAAAATAAAATTGAATCAGATATTCAGATCCACATTTTTATGTGTACAAATGAACGTACTGTTAAAAACAAGAGCTGTGGTAAAAAAGGTTCTTTAATTATGTTCAAGTACCTTAAGCAAAGAATGAAAACTGCTTCTGAGATGTACTCAAAAAAAGTTAAAGTTATTTCAAGTGGATGTCTTTCTAGTTGCTCAAATGGCCCAGTAGTCGTTTGTTATCCAGAAGGTGTTTGGTATAATATTAGTTCAAATAAAGATGTAGACATGTTAATAAATCGATTTGAAAAACTTTGGCTGGAAGAATTAAGATTAAATGAATCTACGATAGTATAAATTG
>JALXDW010000381.1 GCA_027070385.1 Chromatiales bacterium | reverse complement strand
GCTCGGTTTGGCTCAGCTTTATCAACTACGAGGTCGTGTCGGGCGCTCACATCACGGTGCTTATGCCTATTTAATTACCCCACCTCGAAAACTGCTTTCCGCAGATGCAAAAAAACGTCTGGAAGCCATTGAATCGATCCAGACACTGGGCACAGGTTTTACATTGGCCACCCATGATCTTGAAATACGTGGTGCCGGTGAGTTACTCGGTGACGAGCAAAGCGGTCAAATGATGGAAATTGGCTATACCATGTACACTGAATTACTGGAACGTGCTGTTGAATCACTTAAATCCGGCATTGAACCGGAACTGAACAAACCGCTGTCACAAGGCACAGAGATTGATTTACATATTCCGGCATTAATACCGGACGACTACCTGAACAATATCCACGAACGTTTAATTTTATACAAACGCATTGCCAGTGCCAAAACAAAAGACGAATTAAAAGAATTGCAAGTTGAGATGATCGATCGCTTTGGCTTACTGGTGCAACCTATTAAAAATCTATTCCATATTACAAAGTTAAAATTGCTCTATACCCAACTTGGTGTTAAAAGAATTGATTTGAATAGCCGGGGTGGGCGCATCATCTTTAATGAAAAACCCGATGTCGATCCCATGCGTATTATTCAGTTAATGCAAACAGAATCCCGGACATACAAGCTTGATGGTAATGATACATTACGCATTACTCACGATTTGGAAAATATTGATGTGCGTTTCAAATTTCTTGACGATTTATACCTTTACCTTGCCAAATAGCAGCCTGAGCCAGGCCAAAGCATATAACCGTTAGCGGTTATCACTCATCACGAGGAAACAGCTCCTGTTCAAAACCTAATTTAGACATGTCATCCATACGTTGTGGATACAAAATACCTGCCAGGTGGTCCACTTCATGCTGTACCACACGTGCATGGAAATTATCTGCAATACGTTCAATAATATGGCCGTTTTGATCAAACCCACGGTATTTTATTTTGTTGTAACGCGACACCAGGCCTCGCAAGCCCGGCACACTTAGACAACCTTCCCAGTCTGAAACACGTTCATCCGACAAAGCACTTATTTCGGGATTGATCAATACAGTATCAGGGACAGGCTCAATATCAGGATAACGCGGATTATCCTCAACACAAAATATCACAATCTGCTGACTAATACCGATTTGTGGTGCAGCAAGCCCCGCACCGTCTAATGCTGCCATCGTGTCGTACATATCGGCAATAATAATATCCAACTCTGCCGTGTTAAATTCTGTGACGGGCTGAGCGACTTGTTGTAGAATGGGATGTCCCATTTTTAAGACGGGTTTAACTGACATGGTTCCCGGGGTATATTTGACCGATATCACAGTCATTGTTTAAATTTTGTAAATACTTTGATGCCGTAACGGAATGCCGTAACAGCTCAAATAATGATTATATAGGACTTCAACACCATTATGCGATATTTTAGCACCTCTTTTATATTTATGCTGCTGTGCTTAACAAATACAAATGCAGCCGTTTTTCAGGACGAAGTTCGCTATTACGACGTTGAAATATTACTTTTTGAAAATATCAAACCTGACCCGGCTATCACTGAAACCTGGCCATCCAGCCTGGAATTTGAAGTCCCGGAAAACTCGCTTTTTATTGGTTCACCCTATCCGGGCCCCATACCAGCTGAATACAACCCACGTTTTACTTTTAAGCCTATCAAGGCCTCAACCTATCAGTTACAGGAAGAAGCAAAAAAACTGACAGAACATGAAGATTATCGTGTTCTCTACCACCGTTCATGGCGTCAACCGGGTATGAAAAAAGATAAGGCCATCAGTGTACGCATTCAAAAAGAAGTACCACGACTTGCTGTGTTCAACGAAAAGGATAACGCAACATTAACAGCGGAGCAATCCGAATATAATAAAATGATTAACGAACGTTTGCCAAAAATAAACAATCTTCAGGGACTGGTAAAAATAACTTTGTCACGTTATTTACACATACAAACCAACATTCAATACACCCGGTATGTGGTTGAAGACGACCCTGAAAATCCAGAGGCAGCCTTTGCAAAAATAAAGCCACAAGTTTATCAGTTAAAACAGACACGAAAAATGCGCAGCAAGGAATTGCATTATCTCGACAACCCGCGATTGGGGTTACTCGTTTATATCACGCCCGTTCCCAGCAGCAAATAATAAAAGTGCCTCCCGCTGCACCTTGCTGAAGAGAACACTCAGGACTGTTGAGCTTAAATAAGCGGAATCACTTTTGATAAAACCTGACGAACAGTTTGAATACCCTCATTCAGGTTTTTTGTAATCATATCCATTGTAATGGTTTCGGTACTACGCCCGGCAGCCTGGTTGGCAACGACTGCAATACAGGCATAGCAAATATCAAGTTCACGTGCCAATGCCGTTTCTGGCATACCGGTCATTCCAATAATATTGCAACCATCCCGTTCCAGACGATTCACTTCCTGTGCCGTCTCAAGTCGTGGACCTTCGGTTGCAGCATAGGTACCCTGCCCTTTATAAGTGATGCCTTGTTCATCACAAACAGAGATTATTTTTTGTCTTAAACCATTGCAATAAGGTTCTGTAAAATCAATATGCACCACTTCTTTCAAGCCTTCTTCAAAAAAAGTATTGGTACGGGATGTGGTGTAATCAATCACCTGATCCGGTATCACAATCTGCCCGGGTAGAAGATCGGCATCAATTCCACCAACAGCATTAACGGCAATGATGGTGTCAATACCCGCCTGTTTAAGAACCCACAGGTTTGCGCGGTAATTCACTTTGTGAGGAGGAATCGTATGGGATGGCCCATGTCGTGGTAAAAACAATACCTGGGTGCCAAACAATTCCCCGGTTTGTAATATACCAGAAGGTGCGCCAAACGGACTTTGTACCACTTCTTTTTTTGTGATATTCAAATCATCAATCGAAGTCAGCCCAGTACCGCCGATAATTGCAAGTTTTGTCACGTTATAATCCTTTTACTGCATAAATACCGTTTGCATTACGCAAATAGCCTTTATAGTCCATGCCATAACCAAATACATAACGATCGGGGACAGTCAGGCCAATATAATCAACGCTGATAGACACACCTCGTTGATGATCTTTTTCAACCAAGACAGCAGACTTTACACTCGCTGCACCATTAGCATAACAATACTTGATGATGGCTTCCAATGTATAACCTTCATCGAGAATATCATCCACAATCACCACCGTTCTGTCTTTTAACGAACTACGTGGCTCAACCAGCCATTTTAATTCAGTACCTTTTATGTCACCGTCATAACGGGTTGCATGAATATAATCAATTTCAAGAGGAAAGCTTAGCCGGGTTAATAAATGGCCGGTTGGAATAACCGCCCCGCTCATCACCGCAATAAAAAGTGGATTGGCTTGTTTCAGTTCTGCCGAAATGGCTGCCGCCATTTTATCCAGCGCAACTTGTACTTCATGATGACCATACAAACACTCCGCTTCACTAAAAATATGTTCAACTTCATCAACTGTTGGTTTCATACTAAACCTTTTCTGGCGTACTTTTAAATTCCGGCATACCCTGTTCAATATATACAGTGGAGGTTGGGAATGCAATATCAGCACCATGACTGGCAATAATTTTATTGATTTTGAATAATACATCCTGTTTTACATGATGATATTTCTGCCAGTCTGTGGTTTTGGTAAACGTATAGATAAAGAAATCAAGTGATGATTCAGAGAAGCGATTAAAATTAACCATCAAGGTATTATTTGTATCAATCTCTTCATGTGCCTGTAACATCGTGCGTACATCATCAACAATTTTTGGCAGAACTTTTACATCGGCATAGCGTACACCGATAGTTTCATAAATACGTCGATTTGTCATCCGTGATGGGTTTTCAACTGCAATACTTGCAAAAATAGAATTGGGAATATACAGAGGGCGTTTATCAAAAGTTCGAATAACAGTCAGTCGCCAGCCAATCTTTTCAACTGTCCCTTCAATTTCCTTGTCTGGTGAACGTACCCAATCACCTATTGCAAAGGGACGGTCAAGATAAATCATCAAGCCACCAAAAAAGTTGGATAACAAATCCTTGGCTGCAAAACCAATCGCAATACCACCAATACCGCCAAAAGCAAGAATCGCCGATATATTGAAACCCATTGTTTGTAACGCAACCAGAAATGAAGTGATAATAAC
>JALXDW010000380.1 GCA_027070385.1 Chromatiales bacterium | reverse complement strand
GCTTCATTCAATGCGCGGTAACTCGTGAATAAAAAAAATGTACGGCCTTTACTTAAATTAATAACCGGAATGGCCTCTTGCACTATTGCTCTGATATAACCCGGGCTTTGCGGTTCAGGCAAACCATCGGGTATGTACAGCAAGGCTTGTTGTCGATAATCAAAAGGACTTTCCCATGATTTACTTTCGATATCTTCGATAATACCCAGCTGTTTTAAAAAATGATCAAACTTGTTGCCTACGGTCAAAGTCGCTGAAGTAAAAATCCAGCTGCCGGGTAAACTGTCCATTTGTTGCTTGAATTCATTACCTACATCAAAGGGAGTTAAATGAAGCGCAAAAGAGCGCTTATAGGTTTCGAACCAGTGGATATGATCGGACGGCGGTTCAAGTGTCAATAACTCAACCCTTTCAATGATATTACTACAACGTTTGTCACAGGCTTCCAGATCTTTACTTCGTTCCGCTAACGGAGCCAGATATTCTTTCAATGAGGCCAGTTGTGTGTTTAATGTATTGATTATGCCATTAAAATCTGACTGTTGATGCAATTCGGCCCAACTACCACGACGAACAGGCAATCCCATTGCCAACCGGAAGTCTGTAATGGTTTTTTTTAGCGTTTCACATAAATCCAGTATTTTACGGTCTTCATTGACTTCAGCCTGCTACGCGCCTGCAATATCTGTCACCAGTTCATTCAGTTGATAACCGCTGACACTAATACCAAAAAAATTGGATGCCACATCGGGAAGTTGATGCGCTTCATCAATGACAAAAGCATCGGCAATGGGAAGCAATTCACCAAAACCATTTTCCCGAATGACCATGTCCGATAATAATAAATAGTGGTTAATCACAACCACATCACTGGCCTGCGCCAGTCGCCGTGCATTTACCACATGGCAATCGTTGTAGTCACTGCATTCAGCACCCAAGCAGTTTTCTGATGTTGATGTGACAAGAGGCCAGATACTATCCCCTTCAGGAATTTCAGGAATTTCGGTCGTGTCTCCTGCCTTTGTTTTTATCGCCCAGTTTCTAATCTGTCGCAATTTGCGAATATGTATTTTGGACTCAATATGCGCATCCTGTTCTGCCAGTGTTAATCTGTGTTTACATAAATAATTGGAACGACCTTTTAATAAGGCTGCTGTCACAGGAATATCCAGTGCTTCACGAACAACAGGTAAGTCTTTATGAAAGAGCTGGTCCTGAAGATTTTTGGTACCGGTTGATATAAGTACTTTACGTCCTGAAAGCAATGCAGGAACAAGATAAGCAAAAGTTTTGCCCGTTCCTGTTCCTGCTTCGGCAACGAAAGTGGTTTCCCGTTCGAGTGCATGAGCAATCGCATCAGCCATTTCCATTTGCTGCTTGCGAGGAGCAAAGTCCGTTACCCTTTGGGCTAAAGGGCCTTGACGACCAAGATATTCAGAAGGTAATAACAAAGTAACTCAGTTCTTGTATTATTGTTGTTGTAAACGATTAATTTTATCCTGTGCTTTTTGTGCACCTTTAATATTACCCTGACGATAACGTGCATGAGCAATAATACGCCAGTTATCAATGACCAGTGCTTTATTATGCTGCGCAAGGCTACTGGACTTTGCCGCATAACCGGCTGCCTGTTTGAAATTTTCTTTTTGCAAAAAAAGCTTTGCCATGTAATGCCATACCGTTGCGTTTGCAGGTTCAATACGCGCAGCACGTTCCAGGCGAAGCATGGCTTTGTCAATATGACCGGCCATTGCATCGGCTCTGGCTTTTCTAATTAACGCCAGTACTGCTGCGGGTGTGGTCGAGGCCGGTTTTATCTGTTGGCCAAAATCACCCTGTGTTCCAGGCTGTATTTTGTCTGTTTTATCCTGTTTCTTTAAATAGCTGCCACAGGCGGACAAACTGGTGATTATCAGTATTAAAAATATCGTTTTTAAACAGTTCAACATCTACATTCTCTATTCTGAAGCGTCCTGCGCTTATTCACTACAACTACCCTGCTGTTCAGGAAGGGCCTCTTGTTGTATGACAAGAAAAACCGCATTTGAACACGACATATCAATACGCTTGTTGCTATTCGGGTCAATCGCAATATATTCTACATTATCTGTACCATGAAATACGATCGGTTGTGTTCGAATGGTCTTCATAATACCTATCCAGACCTTTAATGCTCCACTGGCACCGGTTAATCCGGTTGGTTTGTTCGCGTCACTCCCTAACCAGCTTACAATTAAATGCTGCCCCGTAAAACCGGCAAACCAGCTGTCTCGTAAATCATCTGTTGTACCTGTTTTACCTGCTGCGACGAATGTATCAGGAAAATGCATTGCAATCCGTTTTGCGGTGCCATTTCGGGTAACATCATGCAAAATACTGTTGATTATCATGACTGAATCAATATTCAGTGTTTGCTGTATTTTGAGCGGGAAACGTTTAAGTGGTGTTCCATCCAACGCTAATACTTCACGAATGGCTGACAACGGCATATTAAAACCACCGGAAGCAAGACTGTGATACATTTGTGTGACTTCAAAGGGTGACATATTAACCGCACCCAATAACATCGAAGGATAAGCGGGAATAGAACGATGTACACCCATATTGCGAAGGGTCTTCTGAATACTTTCGAACCCTGTTTTTAACCCTAAACGCACTGTTGCCAGATTGTAAGAATGACTGAGTGCCCTGTAAAAGGGAACCAGACCATGGCTACGTTTATCGTAATTAGCCGGTGACCAAACATCGCCTGACGGCCCTTTCAGGTGCAAAGCTTTGTCTTCAAGCAATGTTAATGGGTTGTATTGCCGCTGCGTTTCCAATGCCGTTAAATAAATAGCGGGCTTTATTAAAGAACCAATGGGGCGAATGGCATCCAGTGCCCGGTTAAAACCGGATTGCTTCGGTTGACGATCTCCGACCATTGCAAGTACTTCACTGTTTGTTGTATTAGTGACGATGGTTGCCGCTTGCAAGTGACCATGTAAACCCCGTTGCTGATCCAACTGCTGGGTCTTCTGTTTTATAACAGATTCAACCTGCCGTTGAATTAATGGATCCAGGGTTGTAAATATTTGCAGTCCTTCTGAAGCCAGATCTTTCTCACGATAAAATGTTTTAAGCTGACGTTTTACCAAATCCAGAAAAGCAGGATGAGAAGAAACGCTGCTGGGTTTCGATGTAATAATACCTAATGGGCTCCGTTTCGCAGCTGTTGCTTCTGTTCGGGTAATAACATCAAATTTTGCCAACATATCCAGGACCAGATTACGGCGTTTGATTAACCGCTTGGGATAGCGCCGTGGGTTATAATATGAAGGGCCTTTTATCAACGCCACTAACATTGCAATCTGCTGCAACGCCAGATCATCAATACTTCTGTCAAAATAATAACGACTGGCCAGACCAAAACCATGTATTGCGCGTGCTTTATCCTGTCCCAGATAAATTTCATTCAGGTAAGCTTCGAAAATTTCCTGCTTGTCGTAATGCCACTCCACCAACAATGCCATGATTGCTTCATTCAATTTACGCCATAAACTTCGTTTGTTATTCAGAAAAAAGTTTTTTACCAACTGCTGGGTTAAGGTACTCCCCCCCTGTACGGTTTTCCCTGCCCGCAGATTTGCCCAGACTGCACGAGCAATCCCTTTATAGTCGATCCCATGATGCTGATAAAAATTACGATCTTCAACAAGAGTAATAGCTGTCTTTAATAATTCCGGCACCTCTTCGAATTTTACCAACAAGCGATCTTCTTTATGTGCGGGATAAATACCACCAATGATCACCGGTTCCAGCCGTATCACATCAATATTTTTATTTTGTGAAAAATTATACAATGACGAAACAGTGTTATTGTCAAAACTGATTTTAATCACACTTGAATTAATTTTTTCGTCCCAAAACTGGAAGCTACGTGTTGTTAATACCACTTCATTCCCATCAACATAATAACTTCCAGGGTTTTTAATGTCTGCCACATTACGAAAACCTAACATCCTCAGTTCTCGTAACAAATCATTCTCCGATAGACTCAGACCACTGTATAATTCCAGAGGACGTGCATACACTTTAGCAGGGAGTGCCCAACGTTTGCCATCAAACTGTTTTTGCACTTTAAAATCAAGGTAAAAACCATAACCACTAAATATGATTATCAACACTAAAAACAGGTAGCGCCAAGTATTTCCACTTAAATATTGCTTAACAAAA
>JALXDW010000379.1 GCA_027070385.1 Chromatiales bacterium | reverse complement strand
GGTAACCAACCTTGAGTGTGAGAAATCATCGCAACAGAGTTACGAGTACCACCAACGATAAAGCCTGCATCTTCCAGTGCTTTAATTAGAGGTTGAACTTTTGCTTCGTCAGAAACAGTGAATTCAATGTTGGAACGGATAGTGAAACGGATATAACCGTCAGCAAACTTGTCACCGATTTCTGTTAACTTGCGAATCGTGTACACGTCAAGGATACGTTGAGTACCGGCTTTTACTGTGTATACAACATCACCTGTTTTAGAAACGTGCTTAAGAACACCGGGTTGTGGATCTTCATGATAGTCCCACATACCAAAGTTTTTACGCATTGCAGGGTGCATATATTGAAACCCGTCTGGGCAGCCTGATTCAATAGGCTCACGCATATCTGCCATTGCCATTATAGTTCTCCTAAATCTTTAAAATATTAAATTAGAATTCGTTAAAAAGTGAGCAAGCTATTAAGCCTGTTCTGCTTTACGTTCGAACCAAGCCGCAGCTTCTTCGTCCCAGCCGTCCATACGAACATATGAACACTGGCGTGGGTTAGAAACCATATTTGGATCAACGTCGATGCCGATACCTTCCAGGAAGTTAACCAGTCCGATACGTTCAATCATTTCACCCGTACGTTCATGCTCAAGTGCATTTTCCGCAAAGAAATCGATTGTGTCGCCAGCAATTTCAACAAGGCTTTCATAATCTTCTTCAGTTTCAAGCTTCTTGAATGGGATAATAACCGTACCCATTAAGTCACCAATTTTCAGTGTACGTTTACCACCGATAAGAAGTGTTACGCCTTTGTCATCACCAGGAGATAATGCTTTAGTCATTACGTTAATGCAGTGCATGCAACGAACACATTCATGGTTATCAACGTTCAGAGTGTCATCGTCATTTAAAGACATACAATTAGTTGGGCAACGTGAAATAACGTTATCCATAATGTATTGGCGACCTTTGGTTTTCAGGTAGTTCTTAACTTCGTCCTGGTTGATTTTCATGTCATCGCGCCATGTGCCAATAACTGCGAAGTCAGAACGTTCGATAGCGTTCTGGCAATCATTCGGGCAACCAGAGATTTTGAATTTAAACTTGTAAGGAAGTGCAGGACGGTGAACGTCATCAACAAATTCATTTACAAGGTAACGCTGGATAGCGTGTTCGTTTGCGCAAGACTGTTCACAACGCGCTGCACCAACACAAGACATAGCGGTACGCACGCATGGACCCGCACCCCCTAAATCCCAACCGTATTCGTTGATTTCATCAAAGAAGTGTTGAACGTTTTCAGTGTCAGCACCAATAAACATGATGTTACCTGTTTGACCATGGAAAGTGATAAGGCCTGAACCGTATTTTTCCCAGCTGTCAGCTAACTGATTTAACATATCAGTTGTGTAGTAGTTACCAGGAGTCGGTTGTACACGCAAAGTGTGGAATTCTTTTGATTCAGGGAAAGCTTCGCCCACTTCAGAGAAACGAGGAATAATGCCACCACCATAACCGAAAACAGAAACGGTACCACCTTTCCAGTAACCTTTACGTGTTTCGTAGGAGTGTTCTAATTGACCAAGAAGGGAATTAGCAACTTTATTGATGTTTTCATCGGGGTGATCATCACGTAATCGTTTGAAACCAGAAATAAATGAAGGCCAGGGACCTTTTTCCAGCTCGTCGAGCATGGGTGTTGGATATTGACTTTTAGCCATGGTTTTCTCCTTGAGGCGTTACCTGTTAGCTAGCTACTTAATTAAATTCTTAATATTAAAAACCTGCTTAATGCGGGTTCTGTCATTTGCGACGAAGTCTAGGGGCTCAACGGGATGCCGAAAACCCACCTGATGGGGTGAATTCCGTTATTCCGCTTATCCCAAAGGGGATAGGTGTAAAAATACTCCCTTGATGGATCCCGCTACTTTTCGTCACAGTAACATTCAGAATTTGCTTTTTTCTCAATTAAATCACCAGCTTATGATATACTTCGAGGTGGGTATATAACCCGCAGCCATCACTATGATTTAATTGCCGTTGTTCAACGTTGATATAAAATTTTCCGTGGGTAGGCCAAATTTTATTCGAATCAGTTTAGCTAATAATACTGAGTTCGCAATCAACCGTTGAATATAAATGTTGTATCAATAGTGACTGAAATACACATAAAAAATGTGAGCGTATTGTACGAATTTAGGATGTAAATGCAAGTGTCATCAGAAACAATGAAACAATCTGTCACATCCTCTGCGTTTGATTTAGCAAACGACGCAGCTTATTTGCAATGGCGTGATAAAAAGTTGACGGATTATCCGCTATCAACGGATGATTTACTGGTTCCGGTTAGACAGTTTCCATCTTTAGAAGAAGAGGAATCGGCAGCGATTCAGCGTTTACTCAGCAAAACCAACATGTGTCTTTATCAGCTGGATCCGGCTGTTTCAGTGACGAAAAACACTATCAAGCAGTTTGCGGCTCATTTTGGCTTCAGAAATCTGGATACTAATATATGTGCTGATGACGATAGTATTACGTCACTGCAAACTAAAAATTCAGGGAAACATGCCACGTATATACCGTATTCAAACAGAAAGATCAGTTGGCATACTGATGGTTACTACAATACAGCTGAGAAAACCATTCGAGGGATGTTATTGCATTGTGTGAATCCCGCGCCTGCAGGGGGTGAAAATCAATATCTTGATCCTGAAATACTGTACATTCACCTTCGTGACAAGAATCCTGATTTTATTCGCGTTTTGATGGATGAAAAGGCGCTGACTATTCCTGCTAACGAAGAATCCGGTGCGCAACGTGCTGCTCAAACCGGGCCCGTTTTTAGCCTTGATAATCAAAGTCAGCGTCTCCACTTACGTTATACCGCGAGAACGCGCAGTATTGAATGGGATGATAATCCACTACTAAAACAGGCTTTAGCCGAAATAACGCAGTTTTTGTTGAGTGATTCGGCATTTATATTCACCTATAAGTTAAAAGCAGGGCAAGGCGTGCTTTGCAATAATGTTTTACACAATAGAACGGCATTTGAAGAAAATGAGTCAGCTGCAAGTAAACGGTTGATATATCGGGCTCGTTATTATGAACGTGCGACCGGGACATGATAATACAAGGGTTTTAATATGTTGATGTTAAGTGATTTACTGATTGGTAACGATGTGGATTCCTACGAGGATCTTGTTAAAGCCGTTGAGGCTGTTGCCCGACAAGGGGAAATGTTTTTCCAAATGGACGTCAAGCCTCCCTTTCCTGACACACCGGATAATTGGGAAGAACAACTCGAAGCCCGATTTACCTCCGTTCGCTGAATACAGGGGGATAAAGAAATCAATGTATTGGACAGAAGATAAAGGTAAAAAAAACGAATTTGTCATTCCTGAGAATGTGGTTGATGTTGTTTTTGCCTTGCAGGGTAAAGCAATTCCAATGGACAATGCTTATGCTTTATCCAAAGCGATTGAAAAGGTTTTACCATGGGTTGAAGATGATGAGCAGCTCGGTATTCATCAGGTATTTGGGGCTGAGTCTGGAAATGGTTGGCTACGACCTGAAAATACTGAAAACGAGTTACTGTATTTGTCCCATCGGCAAAAATTGACTGTTCGGGTTACACAGCAGCGTTTAAATGATATTCAGCATTTAACCGGTAAAACACTTGATGTTGATGGCTATGAGTTAAAAGTAGGCAAAAGTACTATTCGTAAACTCAGTGACATGAGTATTGTCTTTGCACGCAATGTGGTTGTAAGTGATGCGGGCCTTTCTGAAGAGGATTTTATGAAGGCATGTGCAGAGCAAATCAGTGAGTATGGTATTACAATCAAAAAAATGATGTGTGGTCGGGAACGTTCCATACAATTACCCGATAAAAAACTGATTACACGGGGCTTAATGCTGGCAGATCTTGGAAAAACAGAGGCTGTTATATTGCAGGAAAAGGGCATTGGTGTCGGCCGTAAATTGGGTTGTGGCCTCTTTTTACCTCAAAAAGGGATTGATGCGGTTAATCCTGATTAATGTTGGCTCATTATTGAAAGATTATAGCTGCCATTTGATGCAAGAACTTGTATCCATTTTTTGAGTGGTTTGTGGGAAAAAGATCATAAGTGCCAGTAAAGAAAAGAAACTGGCATCGGGTTTTGCGAGGAATCTGGTTGAAAAAGATCATAAGTGCCAGTAAAGAAAAGAAACTGGCATCGGGTTTTGCGAGGAAT
>JALXDW010000378.1 GCA_027070385.1 Chromatiales bacterium | reverse complement strand
CTTCCAACGTTAAAAACGGTTTACCTTCCACATAGTGCAAAACAATCACATCGCCCGGATAGATTAAATGGGGATTCCGAATATTGGGGTTAATATTCCAAACTTCTGGCCATAACCATGGACTTTTTAAGAACTTAGCCGCAATATCCCACAATGTGTCCCCTTTTTTGACGACGTAACGATCGGGATAATCACGCTTGATAGCCGTCACCTGAGTTTCACTCTCTACCTGCATCGGGGTTGTGGTGACGTCCTCTTCAACAGGAGCCGACTGCTCAACCATTTGTTCAACAGGAGCAGGTTTAGGTTCAGCTTTTTGTGTTGAACTACAACCCGTTAGCCCCCATATTCCTAATGATAAAATAATACCTGAAAGAGATACTCGGCATGCTTTGTTCTGTATCATATAATTAACCTTAATATAGGGCTGTTGACACGTTAACTAACTGGTTTTATTGCTGTAAATAATGAAATTATCGGTCTTTTTAAAACCAGTTATCCTAGTAGTATCATAATGTTAGCAGATCTTTTTACAAATGTACTATAAATTTGGCATGAAATGGTATGGCATTACTCAATATTTTAAATTTTCCTGATCCACGCCTTCGCACTAAAGCGAAACAAGTTGTTGATTTTAATGATAATATCATCAAACTCACGGACAATATGTTTGCCACGATGTATGCTGCACCCGGTATCGGCCTGGCTGCCACCCAAGTGAATGTCCATCAACGTATTATTACCATAGACACCTCTGAGGAAAAAAACCAACCACTGGTTGTCATTAATCCGATCATTGTTGAAAAAGAAGGCGAACAGGCCATTGATGAGGGCTGCCTATCCTTGCCCGGTATTTACGAACCCGTGAAACGTTTTGATAAAATTCGCCTGAAGGCACAAGATAAGCACGGGGAATTTTATGAACTTGATGCGGATGGATTATTGTCTGTCTGTATACAGCATGAAATGGATCACCTTGAAGGCAAACTGTTTGTTGATTACCTGTCTGAAATGAAGCGTAATCGTATTCGCAAAAAATTGGCGAAAGCTTTAAAAGTTTAATTTCTTTATTATTCATTACAACAACTCCTAACCTATAAAGAGCTGGCATGTCATTCACTTCCCCTTTGCGTATTATTTTTGCCGGTACACCCGAATTTGCCGCCATCGCACTTGAGGCGCTTATCAAGGATGGCCGTGATATTGTCGCTGTTTATACACAACCCGATCGCCCGGCAGGCCGAGGCCGCCAGTTAAAAGCCAGCCCGGTAAAAGACCTTGCTGTCGAACATGCTATCCCTGTTTATCAACCTGCTAATTTTAAACAACAACAGGATATCGACACCCTCAAAGCACTGAATGCCGATCTGATGATCGTTGCAGCCTATGGCCTAATACTACCCGTTGATATTTTAGAGGCACCTAAACGGGGCTGCCTTAACATTCACGCTTCATTGTTACCCCGGTGGCGAGGTGCAGCACCGATTCAACGCGCTATTCTCGCAGCTGATAAACAAACCGGTATTACCATTATGCAAATGGATAAAGGACTCGATACCGGTGATATACTCTTGAAAAAAAGTTGCCCAATCACCTCGACAGATACCGCTAGCAGCCTGCATGACAAATTGGCCGCACTGGGTGCAACGACCATTATAGAAGCACTGAAATTATTACAAGCAGATAAATTGCAGCCCTTAAAACAGGATGATGCACTGGCCTGTTATGCCCATAAGCTGAGCAAAGAAGAAGCACTTATTCACTGGCAACAACCGGCAGAACAAATTGCAAGGCAAGTCCGTGCTTTTAACAGTTGGCCTGTGGCACAAACACACTTCGACAACAAAATTATTCGCATCTGGCAAGCAGCAGCAATAGATTCAAACGATAAGACGCACACAGCCGGAGAAATCCTGTCAGTAACAAAACAGGGTATTCAGGTTGCTTGCCAGCCCGGTATTGTGAACATTACCGAACTGCAACTTGCCGGTGGAAAACGAATGACGGTTAATGACTTGCTCAATGGCAAACCAGACCTGTTTCAAGCCGGGCTGAGCTTTAGTTAACGTATCTTATCTGTACAATGCAAAAACCAAATATAAAAAAATTGTCAGCGATTGCAGCCAGTGCAAATATTATCCACTGTGTCGTTAAAGATGAAAAGTCCCTGGCAGATTGCATCGCTGAACAGCAAATCAAAATAAATAAAGAAGACCTTCCTAAAATACAGGCCTATTGTTACAACATCCTGCGACGTTATGAATTCTACCGGTTTATCGTTGATGCACTGCTCGACAAACCGCTTAAAAATAAAGACAAGGACATTTATCATTTAATTATGAGTGGAATTATGTTGTTAAACGAAGGTCATTTACCGGCTCACGCTGCTATTAATGAAACCGTCAAGGTGACCCGGAAATCAAAAAAAGTTTGGGCAAAGAACCTCGTTAACGCATTACTACGTCGTTATCAGCGAGACCAAAGCCGTTTACACAGTGCCGCCAATGCTCATCCGGTTAGCCAGTATTGTTGCCCACAATGGCTGTTAACAAAAATACAACAGAGCTACCCGGAAAAAAATGATCCTGATGCACAGTGGCAAAGCATTTTAAAAGCCAACCTGTTGCACCCGCCCATGAGCTTACGCGTGAATCAGTTATTATATTCCCGTGAGCAATATTTGAAATTATTGGATAAAAACCGGATTCCGGCACATGCCTGCCCATTCAGCCGCCATGGCATTTTATTGGTAAACCCGGTAAATGTGGAAAAATTACCCGGCTTTGCAGAAGGTGCCGTCAGTGTGCAAGACAGTGCTGCGCAATATTGTGCTGAATTATTAAAGCCACAAGCCGGTGAAAATATTCTTGATGCCTGTGCCGCACCCGGAGGGAAAACGCTGCATCTGTTTGAATCCTGTCCCGACATTGAAAAGATAACAGCAATTGATATCTCCACAAAACGCCTGAAAAAAGTTCAACAAAATATTACCCGCCTGGCAAATTCACAACAGAATAAATTCAAGTTGATTGCAGCAAATGCCGGGGAAATCGAGGCTTGGTGGGATAAAAAACAATTCGATCGTATTCTGCTCGATGCACCCTGTAGCGCAACGGGTGTGATTCGTCGCCACCCGGATATTAAACGTTTGCGTAAAGTAACCGATATCGCTGCTTTATGTCAGACGCAACAGCAGCTGTTGAATAACCTCTGGCCAACACTTAAAAAAGGTGGTTTATTACTGTATGCAACCTGCTCCATCCTGCCGGAAGAAAATACACAACAAATAAAGACCTTTTTAGACACACATAACGATGCACAGCCTGTTCATTTTGAAGTATCATTGGGCTATTCATGTGAATACGGACAGCAGTTATTACCCACCTGTCAGACTGATAAAAACACAGCAAACAAGGGAAATAGTGATGGCTTTTACTATTGCTTACTCCAAAAAAAATAACCAGCCTGATCGTTGGATCATGTTTCGTTCTGTTTTATTACTCATATTATTATTCACCAACATACCAATATCCTTTGCGGATACGAACGATTCAACAGATGTATCCTCCGGTTTCAGCATCCAAAGCCTTGAAACGTCCATGCAGGATCGTGTTTATTTACTAACTGCAAATTTTAATTATCGCTTTTCAAAAGAAGCTGTCGAAGCACTTCAACACGGTGTCCCTTTACTGATTCTGGTTGATATAGAAATCCGTTCACCACGCTGGTGGTGGAGCGATGCCACCGTCGCTGATCTGGAACAGGGCTATTTATTACTTTACCACGCACTCTCAGAAAGCTATGTAGTGCATAACTTAAACAGTGGAACACAAAACAATTTTGCCCACCTAAAACAGGCCATTGCATTTTTAAGTACAATAAAAAAACTCCCGATACTGGATGCCAATTTATTAAATCCCAAAAAAGAATATTATCTGCGTGTGCGAACTCACCTGGATATTGAATCATTACCTGCCCCGATGCGACCACTGGCCTATATTTCCAGTGACTGGCAACTGGCAAGCGACTGGTATGAATGGCCATTGCAAAAATGAAGCAATTTGTAAAACAATTCTTTAATCGCCTGTTTAGCGGCAGCTTCCCGATTATTTCACTCATTGTATTATTAATTGCGTCACTTTATTTAATGAGTGGAGCAACTCACAACTCGGCACAGTTCAGTCAGCAATTTTCAATTCTATTAGGTATTAATGCGCTTGCTACAAT
>JALXDW010000377.1 GCA_027070385.1 Chromatiales bacterium | reverse complement strand
GGATACTTTTATGGGGCTATTTCTATGAATACAGCTATCAAACCCGTTTTAAGTGAAGAAAAGGTATTGGCTAAGGCTTTGACCAATGCGGGCAAGGCTTTGGGTTTGTCTCAGGCTGAGTTAGGCAGGGTTATTGGCAAAGATCGCAGCAACTTTCGTAATGGTATTGACCCCAAAACGAAATCAGGTGAATTAGCACTATTATTTATACGTTGTTATCGCAGCCTGTTCGCGTTGGTGGGTGGCCAGGTAAAAGATATGCAACATTGGATGCAGACTGAAAATAGTCATACGGGCGGCATACCGGCTGAGCAAATAAAAACGGTAACGGGGTTGACCCATGTGGTGGAATACCTCGATGCCATTCGGGCAAAAGTGTAAGCAAGGTTTGAGTTATTAAAAGACGATATGGATATCTGGCAAACCACGCAGGCACAGCAGCTTATTACTACGATTCATGATGATTTTGTGCGTATTGTTGAAAGTCAGCAACAAATTGCCACAACCCGTATCGTCGATACCCTTGAAGAACAGGCAATTTTAGAATCATTGCTGGAAACAACCAAGCCTCCCCTCGCTAAAAATACCGAGCACTTGCATTACCTGCTTTCGACCCCCTTTCGCTATCCACCATTAAAGCATGGCTCCCGTTTTGGCTCCCGTTTTGAACCCGGTTTACTCTATGGTTCCAAAACAGTTGAAACAGTACTCATTGAATGCAGTTACTACCGTTTTTTATTCTGGAACGGCATGGCAACGCCACCTGAATCCAGACGATTTATTACCGAACATACATTATTTGCCGGGCGTTTTTATTCAGAAAAAGGATTGCGATTGCATGAACCGGCTTTCAGCTCATACAGCGATGCTCTTCGGCATCCAGCGAGTTACACTGCGACACAAGCACTTGGCAGTGCCATGCGTGAAGCAGGTGTGGAAGCTTTTGAATACCAGTCTGCACGAGATGCAAACAAGGGCGTTAATATTGGCTTATTCACTGCAGATGCTTTGATAGTCAATGAACCTTTGTACAAAAGCCAATGGATATGTAGCACTTCTGCCAACAATGTGCGTTTCTCAAGCCGTGATGACGGTAAAGTATACGGTTTCAATATTGATGAGTTCAAAGTGGATGGGGTTTTACCTTCAGCTGCATTGTAATTGGCAACTTCTTCTTCACGTTTAATGATGTGAATATTTCATAGTGGTTTTGTGATTATTTAGATCTTTTCTTTTGATTTTCCCGTTTAGTATGGGTGTTAATTCTTATCGCTTTTAATAGTGTTTGAATTGCATATGCTGGAAAAGTTGGAGCAGCACTCCAGGGATTTTTTTTTGGCAATACGTTTAACACCCAGACTCAACCATGGAGGAATATCAAATGAGTAAACAGATAGTTAATGAGGACATGGATTTTGAACCGTTCGAAGACGAACAGGATGATGATGAAATGTCACTTGAGGCAGCCCGCTACAATCTGCCTTATCCGATCTACCCGATTAAACTGGCCGCAAGTGGTTTATACAAAGCCACTCAAAAGCGAATTCGTCTACCACTCAAAAGCAAATTTGCCGAAGACAGTTATAATGAATTTGAAGATGAAACTGGCTTTGTCCCGGGTAAAAAATTGCCCTGGAAATTATTTAAAGAAGCATTACGCCTGGATGTCGATGGGCGTTATCCTCAAATGCAGGCCAGTGGCACTTTGCGAATCAATTTCTTTACAACAGTTCATTGGGTCGCGCGTTTAAAATCGACGCGTAGTCGGAATACATGGATTGGTAATATCTGGTTTAAAGACGGCCCTGCTAATGCCATGCGCCATACAAAGGTGCGTATAAAAGTTAATCGAAGCTGGTTTCCTAATCAACGCCAATTAATAGCTAAATTTTATGGTGGTGGTGCAGCCACACGAGTACAACATTTTAGATTTAACTCCCGTTATTTCCATCCTGTTGAATTTGAATATGATCGGGTTTCTGATGTGGCGGCTGCGGATGCAGTCACTTCCATTAATACCTGTGATCATCCTAATCGGCCAGCGACGCTCTCATGTGAAAACCTGTCACTGGAAACAGTGTATCGGCGAGCTGGTTTTAATGTCAGCAAATCAGGTAATGACAGTTCGATTCCGGTGGATGATAGTGGCAGTAACACAACCTGGAGTGACGCAGAAATGCATGATGCCATGCAGGCTTACTGGTCACGTTTTACAAACAAGGCACAATGGTCTATGTGGGTGATGTTTGCACGACTGCATGATACCGGTAATTCACTGGGTGGTGTTATGTTCGATGATATTGGGCCAAACCATCGCCAGGGTACAGCTATCTTTACCAATTCATTTATTTCTCAGGCACCAGCAGGCGAAGCGAATCCCGAGGCCTGGGTTGATAGAATGAAATTCTGGACAGCAGCTCATGAGATGGGACATAGCTTTAACCTGGCACACTCGTGGCAAAAATCCCTTGGTGCGCCTTATGGGTCTCCCTGGTTACCCGCACTTGCTGATGAGCTTGAAGCACGCAGTTTTATGAATTATCCCTATAATGTCAGTGGAGGTGAAACCAGTTTTTTCTCTGACTTTGAATACCGTTTTAGTGATAACGAACTTGTTTTTATGCGCCATGCACCGGCAAAGTTTGTACAAATGGGCAATGCTGACTGGTTTGAAAATCATGGGTTTCAACAGGCGCCAGGAGAACAACCCGCAGCGTTCCGTCTGGAGTTGCGTACTCATAAAGCCAGTACGGTTTATGAATTTCTGGAAATGATTAATCTGGAATTAAAACTCACCAATGTTTCAGGACAAACGCGGCTGCTTGAAAAAGAAACATTAAAACAATATCAGAGTCTGGTTCTGATTATCAAGCGTGATGGTTTGCCAGCACGACAGTGGTTACCGTTTGCAAATTATTTGCGTAATAGTGAGAAGATGGCATTGGATCATGGTCAGTCACTTTATGATTCGCTACTGCTATCGGCAGGTAAAAATGGCTGGGATATTTCGGAACCGGGTAATTACAGTATTCAGGCCATGATGAGCATTGATGATGAAGTGGTTGTTTCAAATAATTTGAGGTTAAGGGTTGCCTCACCTCGCAGCCATGCCGAAGAAGTGTGTGCCCAGGATCTTTTTGTAAAAGAGGTTGGACAAGTCTTAACGTATGGTGGCAGTCAATATCTGGAATCGGCCAATAATGCATTGGAGGAAGTGATTGTTCAATTACCAACAAGCAATGCAGCACGTCATGCCCAGATTGCGCTGGCATTACCCAAGTTACGCAATTATAAGTCATTGAACATTGCCGCTGATGCGCCTGATTTATTGACGGCATTGGAGAAAAAGCAGGCTGCGATCAAATCAATCCGTGCGGACAGCAGTGTGAACAAGACTTTTGAAGCAGTGTTAGTGAAAGACAGTAATGCAGCCGCAGAAACCCTGGGGCATATTTGCTACAAAAAACACATGGATACCTTTAGCCAGTTTTTGGCGCAGGACAATGTGAATGCAGCAGCAAAAGTACAGCAGGAATGTCAAAAAACCTTGATGGCACGAAATGTACCTGAATGGGTGTTTGCGAATGACGAGTATCTGGGGAGTGGCTCAGCTAAAAAAGGAGGCAAAAAGAAAACTGAAAAAGCGTAATCGGCTTACTTGAAAATGAACCGCCTGTTTGGCTTGCTTGGCTGGACAGGCGGTTTTTAATGTTTTACCCGGTTCAAACTTCAATCATTTATCATTAAGAAACCGGCTACGACAAAGCGGTTTTCAGATACCAGCACATTAAAGGTACGGCATGCTGAAGCGGTGTTCATGACCTCAACACCAATGCCTGCCAGGTGGAAAGACTGTAAAGCCTGATATTCAGGAAAGCTTAGGTGCTTGCCTGTGCCAAGAATCACCAGTTCCGGCTGCTGTGAAATCAGCGGTTCAAAGCTGTTGAGCGACCATTCATCGACTGTTTTGTACTGCCAATGCTCAATAATTTCGTTAGGCGTCAGGATAAAACTACTTTTCATGGACTGAATAGGCCGGTCGGTTGATCCATTACTTTGGTTGCCGGACAGGGCAATATTGATCTCGCCACTCTCGTAACTCTGAATTGTCAGTTTGTGAGTGGTTTCGAGGTTAAATTGAGTCATTGTCTAATATTCCTACCCTTCAATTTATTGAAAAACAACGTTTTATGTTGAGGCGATTTTACGGCATCATGCGTCGTTTATTTCATATA
>JALXDW010000376.1 GCA_027070385.1 Chromatiales bacterium | reverse complement strand
GGGTATTTTTGTCGCCAAACATCACCGAGTAAAACCGGTGAAGCGTACACATTGTCGACCGGAATATCAAAAAAGCCCTGAATCTGGTCAGCGTGCAAATCAACGGTTAATGCACGATCTGCCCCAACGGAACCAATCATATTGGCAATGACACGTGCCGTAATGGGTACCCGCGCTGAACGAGGCCGACGATCCTGACGCGCATAACCAAAATAAGGAATAACTGCAGTGACACGTTCAGCCGATGCCCGTTTTAAGGCATCAATCATCACCAATAATTCCATTAAATTGTCATTGGTGGGTGCGCAAGTTGACTGCACAATGAAAACGTCCTTACCACGTACGTTTTCCAGTATTTCAACGGCCACTTCACCGTCGCTGAATTTTCCTACCACCGCGCGACCCAGTGGAATTTGCAATCTGCGAACAATCGCATTTGCCAACTCGGGGTTGGCATTCCCAGTGAAAACCATCATTTTGGGATCGGAGACGTTTTGGTTGTCCAGTCGATGGGACATGCCCAATCTCCTATACTTTGCAGATTATAAATATGGCTGGGCCGGCAGGATTTGAACCTGCGCATGCCAGGATCAAAACCTGGTGCCTTACCGCTTGGCGACGGCCCAATTTACAATTAACACATAGAGTTAATCGAAAAAACTTGTTAGTAGGTACTGACTTAACTAAACAGATACCGACTCTAAAACCTCATACAGTGGTGAACGGTTAACGCCTTGTGCAATAAAAACCGACCACTTATCTTTCAGCGCCTGCTGAGCCAATCGGGCAGCCGCGAGTGAATCAAACCGAGCAAAAACACATGCTCCCGTTCCAGTTAACCTTGCGGGTGCAAATCTCGCCAGGTCATTTAACGCGGCATCCACCGCTGGAACCAAACTACGCACCACCGGTTCGCAGACATTCTCTACTGTTTGAAATGCTGCCTCAAAACCCGACTCGGACAGCACTTCCGAGAAGTCGCGTATTGTAATGGTTGTGCAATCTCTCTGCAATTGCGAGTTTGCAAAAACTTTAGCTGTAGAGACAAAAACTTGCGGAAAAATGACGACATAGGTACTTTTTGGCAAATTCAGGGCTGAAATCTGCTCCCCCACCCCTTCGGCCCATGCTGAAAAGCCATGTACAAAGATGGGCACATCCGCCCCCAACTGCAAACCTAAATGCGCCAATTCTTGCCGTTGTAGCCCGCACTGCCATAATTGATTCAGTGCCACCAGGGTTGTGGCGGCATTGGAACTGCCACCACCTAATCCACCCCCAACCGGTAACTGCTTCTCTATATATATGGAAACACCTTGCTTGACACCTGTGTGCTGTTGCAACAGGTGGGCGGCTTTGATGATCAGGTCATCGTCTTCAGGAATATCCGATTCACTCACCCGGCTAATCACACCGTCATCCCGAATATCGAATTGCAGGGTATCGGCAATATCCAGGATCTGGAAAACGGTTTGCAACAAATGTAAGCCATCCTCACGTTGCCCGGTAATATGTAAAAACAGATTAAGCTTGGCGGGTGCCGGCCAGCACTGAAGATCATTGTTTAGCATGTCTTTTCTTTATTCTTGTAATGTTATCAAGTGCCGCTGTTTAACTGCGATGGATCAACCATTCACCGACAACCACCCGTACTTTGACATCGTCGCCCTTGTGAAGAAATATCTTGTCCGGCAATTCAACAGCAACATTGTCAATTTTCGCATAACGCTTAAAACTCACATCCCACTGTTCGCGGCTTAATGACTCCAGTCGCCCCTGCTCATCAAACTTGATATTGTCAGCTGCAAAGTGTGAATTTGACTGGAGTAAACCCAACATCCAGAAGCGTAAATAACTCAGTGGCATGGCAATACCGGTGTGTTCAAGTAATAATTCTTCCGGTGTGGAAGCATAGTAAACCTGATTATCCGCATCTCTTAACAATACACCGTTGGCACTACCAACCAGTTGAACCTTCCCGGCACCAAAAGGCCCGGACAAAAAAATCACATATTGATCACCACGTTGAGCCCAGTCAACACTGATAGCCCAAAGCTCAGCACCGTTGACCACCACCATACGACCTTTCATTTGCCAATCGGCAAGGGTGGATAATTGTTGCTGCCGTTGCTGCCAGCGTTGTTGCTGTTGCGGTTTATCTGCTGGATTCGTTGACATTGACCCGCAAGCCGTCAGCATCGCACTCACAGAAATCATTAATAGCAATACAAATATTTTTAACATGGCAGTCAACAATTCATGCTGGGCGTTAAGGCATAAAACGCTTAATGGCGTTTAACAAGGTGTCGTGTTTCGGTGTATCACGTAATGAATTTTTCCAGATACGCTGCGCCTCTTCTTTATCACCACGCATCCATAAGACTTCACCTAAATGAGCGGCCACTTCGGGGTCATTAAACAAGTTGAAAGCACGTTTTAAAAAAGTAACCGCTTTATCCAGTTTACCCAAGCGATAATAGGCCCAACCCATACTATCGATAATAGCCGGATCGGTTGGACGTAACTGATAGGCCTGCTTGATATATTCCATCCCTTCATAAACCTTGTCGGTTTTATCTACAAGGGTGTAGCCCAAGGCATTCAGGCTTTGAATATTTTGTGGGTCCAATTTAACGACATGGCGCAAATCGCTGATGGCTTCATCTATTTTATTGAGTTTTTCATAAACAAGTGCGCGGGCATAAATCAGATCCAGGTTATCTGGAATAGCATTCAAACCATCGGTATACAGTTCCAGAGCTTCCTGGTACATTTTGTTTTCACGCAACACTTCACCTTCAGCAATATATAACCTGACCTGTTCCTCAGGTTTGTTAACCCGGATATTTCTAACCTGTTCCCGCGCCTGGCTGACTTTACCCTGCTTGCCCAGCAAGATGATAATGCGTAAACGCGATTCAAAAGCATATACCCCTGTTTGTACTTTTGAATACCAGTCAATCGCTTTCACAAAGTCCTTTTGCTTTTCTTTTATTTGCCCAAGGTAAAAATTGGCTTCATTTTTATGCTCGGTTGAATTAGCCAGGCGTACAAAATGTTTTTCGGCCAATTCGATCTTGTCCATTCTGTTTGCAAGCAAGCCCATTGCATATAATGCTGTCTGGCTCCTGTTTGCTGCATAAACTTTACTGAACTCTTTATAGGCAAGCGGGTATTTTTTTGCATCAACCAGTTTGCGTGCATAATACAAGCGTAATTTGTGATTACCCGGTTGTTGTTGCAACTGTTTTTCCAGCCAGACAAGCCCTTCATCATCACGTCCCAAACGATGTAATATTGTCGCTTTTAGAACAGCCGCTTCATTCCAGCCTTTTTTAAGCGCAAGGGCTTTATCAACAGCCTGATTGGCTGTCTCATATTCTTTTGTAAGCAAAGCCAGATTCGCATAGGCATACTGCGCATCAGCACTGTCCGGGTGTTTGTCAATCAAGCGCTTCATGATATCCAGCGCAATGCTTTTGTCTCTTTGTTTACCCAGCAAAGAAGTGATCAGCATAAATGTTTTTTGCTCACTTTTTTTGCTCAGGCTGAGTACATTCTCAAAATGTTTCAGTGCGCCTTCAATATCACCAACACGCACTAACATCGCGGCAATAATCTGATGTGCTTCAGCACTTTCAGGTGCCAACTTCACCCAAATCCGACCAGCCTCCAGAGCCGCTTTATCTTGGCGGGCAAAAATAGCGATTCGACTTGCTCGTTCGGCAACAGCTGCATCCTGAGATAATTTTGCTGCTTGTAAATAGTTGGCAACGGCAACTCCCAGCTTGCCTCGTTGCCCGGCAATTTCAGCCACCATTAAATACTGCAAAACTTCAGGTGTTAAACCATTACCTTTGTGGGAGAAGATCGACCCTTGCAAGGAGGTGGTTGATTTTTTTGCGCTGGAGGCAGGTTGACCACTCGCTTTTCGCTGTGCTTGAGGTGTCGATAAATTGTCGGCAGTAAACGGCTTTTGTGCCGAAGTCGTGCCACAATTTGCTAAAAACAGAGCCGCGAAGGCCAAAATCAGGGAATTTCTTATCTTTTGCATAAAAAAATGGTCTCTATTGAGCAACTATAACCAACTTTTGCCGGTTTTACCTTTATAATACGCGCCTGTCTGTTTTTAGCAATATACGGGTTTTGCTACAACCGACCAAACTTGATTTTAACCCCTTAGCTTCTCATTTTAAGAACTAAGGCCTTGATTTGTAGACGTGATCTAACAATATAAGTTCCAAAGTGGCTATTTTCGCATTCGGCATTAATCATAAAACCGCTCCTGTTGATATACGGGAACAGGTTGCTTTTACCCCGGAAAAACTGCCCCAGGCACTTACCGGTATCCTCGAGCAGTCGCCTGCATCGGAAGCCGCTATTATCTCCACTTGCAACCGTACAGAATTGTATTGCGAACTTCATGCCAACGACAGCGATGCATTGATCCGCTGGTTTGAGGATTTTCATTCACTGGAACATAAAACACTCGAACCCTATATATACAGTTTCAGCGATCAGGATGCTGTTAAACATATTCTACGCGTTGCCAGTGGTCTCGACTCACTTGTTTTAGGTGAACCACAAATTCTCGGCCAGATTAAAGATGCGTATGGCATGGCCACGGATGCCGGCACCATTGGCCGACAGTTGAACCGGCTGTTTCAGCATACTTTTTCAGTCGCCAAGCAGGTACGCACGGATACCGCCATTGGTAGCAGCCCGGTTTCAGTAGCCTTTGCAGCCGTTTCACTGGCTAAACGTATTTTTGCCAATCTCGAGGAACATACTGCACTGTTGATCGGTGCGGGGGACACCATCGAGCTGGTGGCCAGGCACTTAAAAGATCAAAATATTAAAAACATGATCGTCGCCAACCGTACCGTTGAACGCGCACAGTTGCTTGCCGAACAGTTCAATGCCGAAGCGATTGCGCTGGCCGATATGCCTTCACGTCTGCTCAATGCTGATATTATTATTTCCTCTACTGCCAGCCAATTACCTATTTTAGGCAAAGGTGCGGTTGAAAGCGCACTCAAAGCACGCAAGCATCGACCGATGTTTATGGTGGACATTGCCGTACCACGCGATATTGAAACCGAAGTAGGCGACTTACGCGACGTGTATTTATACACCGTGGATGATCTGCACGATGTGATTGAAGAAGGTCAACAGTCACGTGAACAAGCTGCTGAGCAGGCCGAAGAAATCATCGAAAATGAAACACAACATTTCCTGGGCTGGTTACGTTCACTCGATGCAGTCGATACTATCCGTTCTTACCGTAGCAAAGCCGATATGATCCGCGAAGAAGCCCTGCAGCTGGCACAAAAACAACTGGCTTCAGGCAAAGATCCTCAACAGGTATTACAAGAACTGGCACGGTCCATTACCAACAAGCTGGTGCATGACCCCAGCGTAAAACTGAGTCGCGCAGCCTACGATGGCCGTAACGAACTTCTGGATATGGCGCAGGAACTGTTTAACCTGAATTCCGATAACACTTAAATATCAATCGACGTTAATTAATGAAAGCCTCAATAAAAGCAAAACTCGAAAACCTGGCGGAACGCCTGGAAGAAATCAATGCCCTGATGGCCGCACCGGATGTGATCAATGATCAGAATCAGTTCCGTGCCTTATCAAAAGAATATGCACAGTTGAACCCGGTTATTGCTTGCTTTAATGCTTATCAAAAAACCCTGGCCGATATTGAAGAAGCACAAAGCATGTTAAAGGACGATGACGATGACATGCGTGAAATGGCAAAGGAAGAATTAAAAGAAGCCACCGAACGTCAGGAAAAACTTGAACAGCAATTACAGATTCTTATGCTACCGGTTGATCCCAATGAGGGTAAAAATGTTTTCCTTGAAATCCGTGCCGGTGCAGGTGGTGATGAAGCCTCTATTTTTGCAGGTGATTTATTCCGTATGTATTCCCGTTATGCCGAAAAACGTAAATGGAAAATGGAAATCATTAATGAAAATCGCGGTGAACACGGTGGTTATAAAGAAATAATCAGCCGTATCAGTGGTGACGATGTGTATGCCCGTTTAAAATTTGAATCCGGTGGTCATCGTGTCCAACGGGTTCCGGAAACAGAATCACAAGGCCGGGTGCATACATCAGCTTGCACGGTGGCTATTATGCCGGAAGCCGATGAAGTGGAAGAAAGCGAAATTAATATGGGCGATTTACGCGTGGATACCTTTCGAGCCTCCGGTGCCGGTGGTCAGCACGTTAACAAAACCGATTCAGCTATTCGTTTGACTCACTTGCCCACCGGGATTGTGGTTGAATGTCAGGATGAACGTTCACAACATAAAAACAAAGCCCGGGCACTTTCCGTGTTGCAAGCAAAACTGTTCCAGATAGAACAGGACAAGCAAAATGCTGAGCAATCTGAAACACGCAAGCTCCTCGTTGGCAGCGGTGACCGCTCGGAACGAATTCGTACTTATAATTTTCCACAGGGCCGGCTAACCGATCACCGCATCAATTTAACCTTGTATAAACTCGATGACATTATGCAGGGGGATCTTGATGAAATTATCGAGCCGCTTATCAGTGAAGAACAGGCTGATTTGCTTGCCTCCATTGGCGACGAATAAAAAAAGGCCACTATAAAAATAGCGGCCTTTTGGGTTATAAATTTTTATTCCTTATTTTCTAGCTCAGCTCATTTTTCCATTTCATCATTTCTGTGGTCAAGCCAGCTGATATTGTTCGATACTGACTGCCCATTCCAATTTCGGCTTCAGCATCTGTTGTATTCCCTGACAAAGCTTTTTCAAGAATTCCACCGGCACATTGATGGAATTCTGCGTGCATTTTTTTAATGGTTTCATAATGGGGGCTGGCTTTTTCATCGGCTGAACAACTGTATAACCATTTACCAAATTCACACTGATTATCCTGCTTAACGATTGCCGGTGTCCATTCACTTTTCCCTGTTTTTATGGCTTCAGCCAGGCGCTGCTTCCACTGACCATGAGCAGAAATCCCTTTGTTCAATGAATCGACTGTACTCATAATTAACCTCGTCTTTTAAGTATAGAATTAAAATATAATTCTTTATCGGCCAGAAAAATAAAAACTTAAAAGAAATTTAACCAAAAATACTGATATGGAGTCGGCAATATCCCGACTATTTATGCGGCTTGTTCGTCGGGGTAGAAAATACGCACCGTGTCATTATAAACAACCTTGGATGTGCAGGTAATATCAGCCAGATATTCAGGGCTACTGTTCAACACATGCCAGACTTTCTCGTCCAGCGAAAGATTGCTGGTAGCAGCGAATAACGGTTTAATCTGATTGGCCACTACATTTGCCAAATGCAGCACATTGGCTTCCATCGTGAACATATCAGCTTGATCGGGCATATGATGATATTTCACTGGTTGCACCAAAGAATCAGGCAGCCCCCATTCCTTTAACAAGACGGCGCCCAGTTCGGCATGATCATAACCAAAACTGGCTTTCTCAAGCTGATTAATATCCAACCCATTATCAAGTTTAAGTTGCTGCAAGATATCCGCTGATAATGCCGGTTCAGCCACATACATCAATAGCCGACCAATATCATGCAGTAAACCTGCAACAAAAACCCGCTCAGGATGTTGCATTCCCAACTCCGTTACAATAGTACGTGCAGCTGTCGCACAGGCAATATTATGGCTCCAGAATGCTTCCGGGGTGACCAGATTTTCAGGTATGCGGTTAAACTTTTGAATGATCAATGTTGCCATTGCCAAATCACGTAATTGTGCCGTCCCAATCACCGTAATGGCCATTGTAATCGTGTCAACCTGTTGTGGAAAATTGTAAAATGCACTATTTACAATTTGTAGCAGTTGGGCGGTTAACGCTGCGTCCGTTGCAATCACATCAGCAATATCCTGTGCTGTTGAATGCGGTTCATTAATCAATGCATTTAATTTTAATGCCACATCCGGTAATGACACCAAATCAATGTTCTTTTGTACGAGTGCTTGTGCAGTTAATTTCAGCATACCCTACTCTTTTATTCCCTATTTAAACGACAGACATACACACTCAGCCCCCTATTAGTCCAAAAGGCGTGGCGATAACGGCTAAAGTCTAGATTTGAATCCCGCTTTTTTCTGTGAAATATTCACATTTTAGGGGTGAATTTGCTGAAATATTAAGCAATTAGCCTTATTAAGCAATTTTTAACTATGGCAGATTGGACAAGCAGGATCCTGCTTCAAACCGATACTGCGCCATTCCATCGTATACGCATCTAACAATAATAATCGGGAATCCAGCATTTTTCCCACACCGGTTAATAACTTGAGTACTTCGGTCGCCTGAATCGAACCGATAATGCCGACCACCGGGGCAAGAATGCCATTCTCACTGCAGGTTTGTTCGAGTTCTTCATTGGTATCCGGATACAGACATTGATAACAAGGACTGTTCACCTTGTTACTAAATACACTCACCTGTCCTTCAAAACGTATCGCCGCTCCGGAAACCAGGGGAGTATGGGATTGAACACAGGCAGTGTTAATCATAAAACGACTCGCAAAATTATCCGTGCCATCCACCACACAATCTACAGTTTGCAGGCAATTCTCAAGTTCAGATGACGACAGCTTTTCAGGGAGTACACTGACATTAATATCGGAATTAATATCCAGCAACGTTTGTTGTGCTGATACCACTTTACTTTGGCCAATGTGGCTTTCGCGATGAATAATTTGCCGTTGTAAATTCGACATATCCACTTTATCAAAATCGGCAAGGATGAGATGACCGACACCGGCTGCCGCCAGATACATCGCAACGGGCGAGCCCAACCCCCCCAATCCCATCACTAAAACAGTGGAATCCAGTAGTTTTTGCTGACCGGCAACATCAATCTGGGGCAACATGATTTGCCGGCTATAGCGAAGCAGTTGTTCGTCATTCATAAACAGGAGTATAAAGGAAAAAGGATATAAACTGTTGATTACAGCTTACAGATAATGCCGCCAGTGTGCCGGACGCTGATCACGGCAACCGTGCAAACGCCGCTGATACCCCTGCATAAAAATATCACGCGTCATTTTCGACTCGCTGATACCAAGATTTTCTCTCAACGTATTTTCAGTATAAGCATACAGTGCATTTTTAATTTTGCTTAAAAGGCTGTGATCCAAATAAAAACCGACGGATTCCAATGCTTGCAAAATCACATCCATGGTTAAAATACGGACATCATAGGTAATAAACAGCTGGGTATCAGAAAGGTATTTCAAATCAAGCACACCTTCAACATCCGCCAGTAAAAAGATAGCCGATTTAGCCTGATCAGGCTGCTTAGCCCAAGCGCTAAAAAGAATATTACGCTGTTTAGTTAACGATTCCACCCATCTTGACCTGATTATTTTATAACCACTTTTAATGATATTTCATTTTTAGGGTAGCGTGTCAGCGAATGAAGATCTAGCCTTTACAGCGTGATTGAGTGCATTGTTTTATAATTTAGTATTTCAGAATATTTTTATTTACTACTTTTTTGCTCGTGTCACTCGATCATTTTTTGCCAAATCTTGTCGGGTTTGCACATGAGTAAAAGCAGAATGCTGCAAAAGTGTCGCCACCGCCTCTCCTTGCTGATAACCATGTTCAAATAATAACCAGCCTCCCGGTTTAAGCCAGTTTTGTGCTTGTTGCACGATCAGTCGAATCGCATCCAAACCATCATGCCCCGAAACCAGTGCATTAAGCGGCTCAAATCGTACATCGCCCTGGGTTAAATGCACATCATCGCGTTCAATATACGGTGGGTTTGAAACAATCACATCAAATTGCTGTGGTGGAATATTTGAAAACCAGTCACTTTCTATAAAGTGAATGGACTGCTGATGTTTTTTAGCATTGGCGCGTGCAACGCGCAGTGCTGCCGATGAAATATCCGTTGCCGTGATCTGTGGCGGTGGACGGTCCGATTGTAGCTTTGAAAATTCAGTGGCCAACGCAACAGCGATGGCACCGCTACCGGTTCCTAAATCCAGAATACGGGAAAGTGGTTGCAGTGCAGCAATATCAAGCACCTCTTCGACCAGTAATTCCGTTTCCGGACGAGGAATCAATGTTGCAGCGGAAACATGCAAATCCAGTGACCAGAATTCCCGTAACGCTATTATGTAGGCAATCGGTTCACCCTGCTCTCGGCGTTGCAGCTGCTTCAGGAATTGCTCGAGCTGCGATGATGTTAATACCTTATCTGGCCAAGTTCGTAAATACACCGTCGGTTGTTGCAAAACAAAACCCAATAAACATTCTGCATCCAGTCGCGGTGAATCAGATACTTTTTCAAGGCGCTGCTGAGCCATTTTTAACGCATCCTGAATATTCATGAGAATTAATGTTGCGTTGCAGAACCGTCAGGCAGGATAGAATCACTGAATAATTGAGTCGCATCCACTGCATCGAAATCATATTGATGGTTGCAAAACTCACAATGAATACTGATTACTTTTTCATCTTCAATAATAGAGTGGACTTCCTTTTCACCCAAACCACGCAACATATTGGCTACACGTTGTTTGGAACATGAACACCGGAAAAAGACCGGTTCAAACTCAAACACGCGCACATCTTCTTCGTGGTAGAGACGGTGAATCACTTCTGCTGCATCCAGATCCAGCAATTCATCATCCCGAATCGTTGCAGATAATTGTTCAACACGATTCCAGCCATCCTCATCAGTTTGCACTCGATGAATATTTTCTTCATCAACCGACTCATGCGGTAATTTTTGAATTAATAAACCTGCAGCAGTGTCATCATTGGCACTCAACCAGAGGCGTGTTGGCAGTTGTTCTGAAGTTACAAGATAATGTTCAATTGCATCCGCAACGCTGTTGCCCACTAATTCAACAATACTCTGATAACGTTCGGTTTTATTTTCTGTTTCGAGGGTAATGGCTAACTGCCCCTTACCCACCAGGTTTTTCAGGCTGTCTTTTTTTATGTCTTGACTGTAATGCGCCAGACCTCGAATGGCCTGTTCACTACTGCATTCAGCAACCACCAGCGGTAATGCTCCTTTGCCCTGAATTTGTAAAATAATACGCCCCTTAAATTTTAAAGTTGCGGCCAAGAGTACACCCGCAACCAGCATTTGTGCCAATACATCACGTACAACCGGTGGGTAATCATGGTTTTCGATAATCGCCTGCCAGCTTTTATGCAGCTGTGTAAGCTCCCCTCGAATCGAAATATTTTCAAACAGAAAACGTTGCAGGGTATCTTTAGTGGATTCCATATAATGCATTTAAAACCTGTAATCAATTTTCAACTATTACTCAGATAATTTCTTTTTCAACAGTTGATTAATTTGTCCGGGATTGGCTTTCCCTTGTGTTTCTTTCATGATTTGCCCGACAAAGAAGCCCATTAATTTTTCCTTGCCCGCTTTAAACTGCTCAACCTGGTTCGGGTTATCGGCAATAACTTTATCAACCATCGCTTCCAGGGCTCCGGTATCGGTAATTTGCTTCAGGCCTTTGCTTTCAATAATGCTGTCGGCATCACCAGCGTTATTCCACATCGCATCAAACACTTCTTTGGCAATTTTTCCGGAGATGGTGTTATCTTTAATCCGTACCAACAAACCTGCAAATTGTTCTGCACTCACCGGTGATGCTTTTATATCCCGATTTTCCTTATTAAGCCGTGCAGTTAATTCACCCATTACCCAGTTAGCGGCCAACTTGCTGTCTGCTACTTCTTTTGCAACCGTTTCAAAATAATTTGCCAACTCAACACTGGCTGTTAAATTACCCGCATCTTCTGCATTGAGTTTATATTCATCTATAAACCGTGCTTTTTTCGCATCCGGTAATTCCGGTAAGGTTGCCCGGATAGCTTCGATATCGTCATCGGTTACAACAATCGGTAATAGATCAGGATCCGGGAAATAACGATAATCCATTGCATCTTCCTTTGAACGCATCGACCGGGTTTCATTTTTATTGGAATCATACAAACGTGTTTCCTGAACCACTTCACCACCGCTTTCGAGAATATCTATCTGCCGTTCTATTTCAACATTAATTGCCCGCTCAACAAAACGGAAAGAATTGATGTTTTTTAATTCTGCACGTGTACCGAATTCTTCCTGCCCTTTAGGTCGAATCGAAACATTGGCATCACAACGAAATGATCCTTCCTGCATGTTGCCGTCACAAATACCGATATAAGTCACTATTGAATGAATCTTACGCATATAGGCAACGGCTTCTTCGGTTGAACGCATATCCGGTTCAGAAACAATTTCGATTAAAGGTGTACCAGCCCGGTTTAAATCAATACCGGTTGAACCGTGAAAATCTTCATGCAAACTTTTACCGGCATCTTCTTCCAGGTGCGCGCGAGTCACCCCAATGGTTTTCGTTGTGCCATCTTTAAGTTCGATATCCACTGCACCTAAACCAACAATCGGCAAAGCCAGCTGTGTTGTCTGGTAGCCTTTGGGTAAATCCGGGTAAAAATAATTTTTCCGATCAAACACCGAACGTTTACCAATTTCAGCATTAATCGCTGTACCAAATTTAATCGCCATATTTAAGGCCTGTTTGTTCATCACCGGCAATACACCCGGCATTCCCAGATCGACTTCATTAGCTTGCGTATTGGGCTCTGCACCAAATGCAGTTGATGAGCCTGAAAAGATTTTACTTTTCGTTGCCAGTTGCGCGTGAATTTCCAGACCAATAACCACTTCCCATTGCATAACTTTTACCTTAATTGTTATCTCTTTGTTAACTACGACGACACGCTGATCACAGCGAAATCAAAATAAACATTGTGCTGTGTCGCTGCATTAAATATTCAATTTACTTAAATGCCTCGGGCATTTGCTGATGCCAGTCCGTTACCTGTTGATACTGATGCGCGACATTGAGTAATTTTGCTTCTGCAAAATAAGGCGCAATAATTTGCAGTCCAACCGGCAAGTTATTAACAAAACCACACGGAACCGACATACCCGGCAAGCCTGCCAGATTGACCGCTATCGTATAAATATCCGAGTAATACATCGAGATAGGATCGTCATTCTTCTCACCCACTTTAAATGCCGGCGTCGGTGTTGTGGGGCTCATAATGACATCCACTTCTTTAAACGCTTCACTAAAGTCATTAGCAATCAGGCGACGAATTTTTTGTGCTTTTAAATAATAGGCATCGTAATACCCTGAAGACAGAGCATAGGCACCTACCAGAATCCGACGTTTTACTTCCGAACCAAACCCTTCGCCACGACTGCGTTTGTATAAATCTTCCAAATCTTCTGGATCATCACAACGATAACCAAAACGGACACCATCAAAGCGTGACAGATTCGAGGAACATTCTGCCGGTGCCACAATATAATAGGCTGGTACCGATAAATGTGTATTCGGTAAACTGATTTCAACAAACTCGGCTCCGAGCTTTTTGTATTCATCAATCGCTTCATCAATACGTTTGGCGACATCGGCCTCCAGACCATCTGCAAAATATTCTTTTGGCAAACCGACTTTTAAACCTTTAACATCCTGATTTAATCCAGCCAGATAATCCGGTACCGGTTCATCAATACTGGTGGAGTCCTTATTATCAAGTCCCGCCATCACACCTAACATCAATGCGGCATCTTCAGCAGTCTGGGTAAAGGTTCCGGCCTGATCCAGACTGGAAGCAAAAGCAATCATGCCGTAGCGTGACACCCTACCATACGAGGGTTTTAATCCGGTTAAATTACACAATGCGGCCGGCTGGCGAATGGAACCACCGGTATCGGTTCCGGTCGATGCCGGTGCCAGCCTTGCGGCAACTGCTGCTGCTGAACCTCCCGAG
>JALXDW010000375.1:3718-4240 GCA_027070385.1 Chromatiales bacterium | reverse complement strand
CACCATTTTATTTGCCAACGGGCAATGAAGAAGCTTTATTTACACATGCCTGGCAAAACCAGTTACCTGTATTAATTAAAGGGCCTACCGGTTGTGGTAAAACACGCTTTATCCGCCATATGGCAGAAAAACTCGGTCGGCCACTTTATACTGTTGCCTGTCATGATGACTTAACCGCAGCCGATCTTGTCGGTCGCCATTTAATAGGTGAAGGTTCAACTTACTGGGTTGATGGGCCATTAACTAAAGCAGTACGTGAAGGTGGAATTTGTTATCTCGACGAAGTGGTTGAAGCCCGTAAAGATACGACGGTTGTTTTACATCCTTTATCCGATGATCGACGTATTCTTCCGGTGGAACGTACCGGTGAAACGTTACAGGCACCACCTGAATTTATGCTGGTGGTTTCCTATAACCCGGGTTATCAGAATTTATTAAAAGGTATGAAGCCCAGCACGCGGCAACGATTTGTTTCCATGCGTTTTTCATATCCTGCGCGAAAAGAGGAACAGCAAATTATTC
>JALXDW010000375.1:994-3708 GCA_027070385.1 Chromatiales bacterium | reverse complement strand
TATTCTGGCTGAAACCGGTATAGAAGCTCATCGTGCTAAACAGCTGGTGTCGCTGGCACATGCACTGCGTGCATTAAAAGATCATGACCTCGAAGAAAGTGCCAGTACCCGTTTGTTAATTTATACTGCAACATTAATTACCGCGGGTTTTGATCCGGTTGAAGCATGTCGTGCCGGATTAATTGAGCCTTTAACCGACGATGAAGAAACTGTAAATGCATTAATGGAAGTTGTTTATGCAACATTCGGGCGCTAAAGATAACCCGGTTTCTTCTGTAGACGAGCAACCCGGAACTGCTCTGGCGGTTATTGCAGAACTTTTGAATTTACTCAATTTAACTTTTCTTCCTGTTATTGGTTTTATTATCTTGACAGTTTTATATCTACATTTTCGAAATATAGCATCACCACTGGCACGCTGCCATTTAGCTCAAACATTTGTTGCCAGTCTTTGGGCAGGTTTTATGCTGGTTATTGTGAATGGCTTGATAATATTTTTTGGTGGCTATACATCACCTTCAGTCTGGATTATCGTGATTCTGTATTTAACATCCATTCACAGTGTTTTTATTATTATGGGTACGTTTGGTTTAACGCGGGCAATGAATGGAAAGTATTATTATTACCCGTTAATTGGTGTTTCCTGTTTAGAGAAAGTTAAATGAATGCGTGCGTTTCATGTTCATCCGATAAAATAAAAGATACCGTTGATCCAGCGCTGCAATTTAAACGACGAATTTTTCAAACCGGTTTCTTTTTGCTTTTTATATTTGCACCGGTGTTTGATCTATTTCGGTTTGATTTAAACCTGGGAAATTTTATTTTTTTTCATCAGAACTGGACGCTTGGTCTCGAAGAATTAATGACAGGTAAAGGTAATGCCGTTGATGCAGCTTTAAATATTATTATTCGTGCATTCCTGCCTTTGTTGGCTCTTGTTTCATTGTTTGGCTGGACAGCGTGGAAATATGGGCGTCTTTATTGTGGCTGGTTATGCCCACATTTTTCTGTTGTTGAAATGGTAAATGGTTTAATGCGAAAAGCCAGTGGTAAATTCAGTCTATGGGATAAAAAAACATCATTACGTCGTGTTGATGGTAGTTGTATTAAAATCAATAAATCATACTGGTGGCTGGTTTTTATTGCTGTAACGGGCTTTGCTTTTTTGTGGGCAGTTGTATTGCTTACCTATTTGTTACCACCCCATGATATTTATTATAACCTGTTACATTTTTCATTAACACGAAACCAGCTATTATTTATTGGCACGGCAACATTTTTGCTAAGCATTGAATTTATGTTTGCCCGTCATTTGTTTTGCCGTTTTGCCTGTGCGGTAGGTGTATTTCAAAGTCTGGTGTGGATGGCAAACAAGCGCGCCATGGTGGTGAGTTTTAATAGAAAAAATGCTGTGCAGTGTCAGGGTTGTTATGTAGCCTGCGAAAATGAATGTCCCATGCGTTTGAAGCCGCGTTCAATAAAACGACACATGTTTAATTGTACAGAGTGCGGGAAATGTCTTAATGCCTGCCAACAGGTTCAGTTTAAAAAAGAGTTACCTTCATTATTAACCTGGCAGGATGGACAGTCAGCTTTTCAGGAAAGTAATCGCTAATGGCTCTTAAAGCACCTAAATTCATGCAGACTTTACATCGGCTGGTTGACATCGAAGAGCATGTAGGGTCTTTGTGGCATCATTTAGTTACACATAGGGCAAGCAAACGTTTTCCACATGCCGTAATTTATCTGGACGATGTACGTCGTAGTGTTGCTGTCATGTTTCGTGCATTGGGTGGTGATGGTGCTTTAAAAATAGAATCCACACTGGCAACTGAATATGCTGTGAAGCGGAGCTGGTTACAACGTATTGCGGGCAGTAACAAGCATATTGAACTTGGCTGGCGTAGTGAATCATCCTTATATTTACCGGAAAGTATTGATGTTTTTCCTGAAGCGGAATTGAATCGTGACCTTTATTTTTGGCTGGCGGCATTGGCTTCAGGTGATACGGGTATTGAACAAAATAAAAGTGACTGGATTCGTTATAACCAGTGGTTGAGCTGTAAAGTCATAAAACGTTTTCCGGGTTTAAAACAGCGCTATCAAAGGCTGGTTGAGGCACAGTTAGCTTTACGGCCCGCTCATGAAAGCTTATCAAATCAGGAATGCCAACTGGAACGTGCTATTCAACATGCACTGGCTTATCCGCATGAACTGGTTGCCTCGCCAGTTGAGCTGGATAATTTAATGAGTCTGCCTCAGCCAGTTTACCTGTGGTTACATCCTTCGCCACCGCGCTTGAAAACAGTTTCGATAAGTTCAGCAGATGATGCTGCCACTCCAGAATCCAATGGCGAAACAATTGAGCCGGAAGAACAACGCCGTTATCAGGCCGAGCAGGTTGATATGCCGGATGGTAAAGACGGGTTGGTACTGGACCGATTTGAAAATATTTTTAGCTGGGCGGAATATATAAAGGTTGATCGTAATACCGATGAAGATGAAGATCTGCAAACAGCTGAAGATTCTGCTAAAGACCTTGATAAATTAAGCGTTGCACGTGATAGCAAGAGTGCTGCCAAACGAATTCGCTTTGATCTTGATTTACCATCTGCTGAAAGTGATGACACTCCGCTGGGCGATGGTATTTTATTACCTGAGTGGGACTATCGTAAATCCGAGTTGGTTAAAGATTTCTGTTGTTTGCAACCAAT
>JALXDW010000375.1:534-984 GCA_027070385.1 Chromatiales bacterium | reverse complement strand
ACCAATGATTGTTGATGCTATTGAAGACACTGAGCTGCCACTGCATTTGCGAACAACGGCAAAACGACTACGTCATCAATTTGAAGCATTGGTTCCTTCACGGATCTGGTACAAGGGGCAAAATGAAGGCAGTGAAGTTGATCTGGATGCCTATATTGATTTTATAACGGAACAAAAACAATCACAGGCAGTTGCAGAGCAGGGTATGTATCGTGAGTTTCGCGGTGGTGTTCGTGATATGGCCTGTTTGTTATTGGCTGACTTGTCTTTATCAACCGATTCCTATGTTAATAATACTGAGCGTGTGATTGATGTTATTCGCGACAGCTTGTTATTATTCGCCGAAGCACTTTCTGCTACCGGTGATCAGTTTGCTATGTATGGTTTTTCTTCACGCTATCGCCAGCACATTCGCTTTCATACATTCAAGAGTTTCAAAGACTCACATAG
>JALXDW010000375.1:0-524 GCA_027070385.1 Chromatiales bacterium | reverse complement strand
ATAGCACTATTTCACGTGGTCGTATCAATGCCATTAAACCGGGGTTCTATACAAGAATGGGGGCTGCGATTCGTCATGCGAGTGATATTCTGAGCCAGCAAATGGCAAGTCAGCAATTACTTTTACTGTTGACCGATGGTAAGCCCAATGATCTTGATTTGTATGATGGTCGATATGGTATTGAAGATACCCGTATGGCACTCATTGAAGCACGGCGTAAAGGCTTACAACCTTTTTGTGTCACCATAGATGAAAAGGGCGGGAGTTATTTACCCTATATGTTTGGTACAGACAATTTTGTGATAATTCGAAAACCCTCTGAACTTCCGCAGGAATTACCACTGTTATATGAAAGGCTAACACGTTAAACAGACAGTCATTAAGGCAGTATAGTTAATTTGTTTTTGTTTATATCAATTGGAGATTGATTTTTACCAATTTTGCACATTTTAAATTTTTCGTCTAAATCTCCCCAATATTTAGGACCTGTATGTCCTTCATACGACCAGTTACCTGATGCAAGT
>JALXDW010000374.1 GCA_027070385.1 Chromatiales bacterium | reverse complement strand
AAGGGAATACGCTATCTGATTATTCGGAATAAAAAAAAGTTTATACCTTGTCAGGATCCAGGATTATTTGTTTATTTTCTGGAAAAAGATTTAACCATCGAGCTGGAGAAGTTGTGTTCAACACTGTTCTTTATACACGGTGCAGCACTTGAAATAAAAGGAAAAGTACTGCTATTAACCGGTCGGTCAGGTGCGGGTAAATCCACGACCACCTGGGGGCTGCTTAATAATGGTTTCAATTATTTAAGTGATGAGTTGGCACCTGTTCAATTGGATACGCTACATGTTTCACCTTATCCTCACGCACTGTGTTTAAAGAGCCATCCTCCCTTATACCCCTTGCCAGAGGACATTTTAAAAACCAATCGTACCATGCATGTACCAACAGAATTATTGCCGGCTGAAGTACATTTGGAATCGTTTCCGTTAAGCAAAATTGTGATTATTGAATATTCAGCGACACATCATGCCCCTGAGTTGACAAGGTTGGGGCGGGCTCAGGCCTGCATGAACATTTATACCAATGGCCTTAATCAGCTTGCTCACGCTAATGATGGTCTGGCAGCAGCATCGAGAATAGCCGCCGAGGTTGACTGCTATTCACTTGCAGCAGCCGGTTTGAAGGAAACATGTGAAAGCATTCATTCGCTATTCGAATAAAAACTCCTATCTCTATTTTGGCGTCAATAAAAAAGCCGGTTAATATAAAACCGGCTTTTTCAATGTATTAAATGTAAATGTATTAAGACATGGCTTTAATACGTGCATTCAAACGCGCTTTTTGATTGGCAGCTTTATTTTTATGAATAAGGCCTTTATTCGCTGTTTTATCAATAATAGATGTTACGGCAATATATTCTTGTTGAGCTTTTGCTTTATCGCCTGACTCAATGGTGGTTAATAATTTTTTAATGAATGTACGGAACATGGAACGGTAGCCGGCATTGTGCTGACGACGTTTTTCACCCTGACGGGCACGTTTACGTGATTGTGCTGAATTAGCCAAAGCGGCTCTCCTAAATAAACTGTCTAACCAAGAAAGCCGCGTATAATGGGGCTTTTGGGTCGATTTGTCAATAAATTTAATGTCTTTAGCTCAGGGTTTGTTGATCTTGCATTGATTGCCTTATTTTAGCACTGCCGGTGCTGATTTTAGTCTTACAAGGAGTGCATTGAACGCTAAAAAGCCTGGTCAGGCGTCGATTTGTTCAAAATAAGTCTAACAGCGGAAAGATCAATGAGCCTGGTATATCGTCTATATATAATAAGGTATGATGGCACTCAGAAAAACTTGTTTATTTGCAATGACTTACGTTCTTTATTCTGGTTAATTATAAAATTATCCATATTATCAATAACTTATGAAATTATATGAGCCTGTTTAAATCAACTTTGGTGGTGAGTGCCTTTACGCTGTTGTCGCGGATATCCGGTTTGGCGCGTGATATTGTCATGGCTCACTACTTTGGTGCCGGTAAGGCAACGGATGCTTTCTTTATTGCCTTTAAACTGCCTAATTTTTTACGGCGGTTGTTTGGTGAGGGGGCTTTTCACCAAGCTTTTGTTCCTGTGTTAACGGAATATAAGGTTCAGCGTGATAAATCAGCGGTTGCTGATTTGGTGCAACACACGATGGGCACATTGGGAGGTGTTTTACTGTTATTGTCTGTGGTTTGTCTGCTTGCGGCACCGTGGGTGGTCATGGGGATTGCCTGGGGGTATATCGACCAGCCGGATAAAATGGCCTTAACCACCGACATGTTTCGGGTGACTTTTCCTTATATCCTGTTTATTTCATTAACCGCACTTTCAGCCGGTGTGCTGAACAGTTATGGGAAATTTGCGGTACCTGCCTTTACTCCGATTCTATTGAATTTAAGCCTGATTGGTTGTGCAGTCTGGTTGTCGCCGTATTTTGATGTTCCAGTGAAGGCACTTGCCTGGGGGGTGTTATTTGCGGGTATTTTGCAACTGGGGTTTCAATTACCGTTTTTATACAAGCTTGGCTTGTTACATTGGCCACGCTGGGGTTGGCATCACAGTGGTGTTCGCCGAGTGATGAAATTAATGGGGCCGGGTATTATTGGCTCGTCGGTTATGCAAATTAATCTGTTGTTTGATATTTTTGTGGCTTCTTTTCTGGCAACTGGCAGTATTACCTGGTTGTACTACGCAGACAGGATGCTGGAGTTTCCACTGGGGGTGTTTGGTATTGCACTGGCGACAGTCATTCTGCCAAGTTTATCCGGAAAACATGCCGATAAAGATCCACAGGGTTTTTCACATATGCTGGATTTTGCAATGCGCTGGGTTATATTAATTGGTTTACCCGCGGCAGTGGCACTGTTTTTATTGGCAAAACCATTGTTGGCGACTTTTTTACAGCATGGTGCCTACTCTGAGTATGCGATTGATATGTCGATATTTGCATTGCAGGCATATTCGTTTGGATTATTGGCACATATGCTAGTGAAAGTGCTGGCACCGGGGTATTTTGCTCGCCAGGATACCAAAACACCGATGAAAATAGGCCTGATTGCAATGGCCAGTAATATGTTTTTAAACGTTGTATTTGTTGTAGGATTATATCAGCTGGGGGTAGATGGTTTACATGCCGGGCTGGCACTGGCAACAGCCGGTTCGGGGGCAATTAATGCGTATTTATTATGGCGTGGTTTGCGGCGTAAAAATGTGCATCAGCCCAATAAAGGCTGGTGGTTGTTTGCGATTCAGGTGAGTCTGGCATGTGCCGTGATGGTCGGGGTTTTATTGTTGTTACTGAATATGATCCCACCATGGTATGGGCTGAGTTTGCTGGATCAGATGATGTATTTATCATTATTGGTTATCACCGGTGCAGCGAGCTATTTTGTGACATTATTTGTTTGCGGTATTCGTGCAAAAGATTTACGCCGTCCAGCTGAAAATTCAGTGAATAGCTTGATATAATGCCGGTTGGATTCAGCTTGCAGGGCAAATAATGTGGAATTGATTCGAGGTCTTCATAATTTACGCCCGCAACATCATGGTTGTGTTGCTACCATTGGTAATTTTGATGGTGTGCATCTTGGCCATCAGCATGTATTGGAGCAGCTGGCAGAAAAAGCAACACAGTTTGGTTGTCCGAGTACCGTTATTACGTTTGAACCGCAACCATTGGAATATTTTGCCGGTGAAGCGGCTCCGGCCCGATTGATGCGGTTACGTGATAAAGTTCGGGCATTGCAACGTTATAATGTGGCTCGCATTTTATCATTGCGTTTTAATCAAGCTCTGGCCGAAATGCCATATCAGGAATTTATTGATCGGGTACTGGTGAAAGGCCTGGGGGTGCGTTATCTTGTTGTGGGTGACGATTTTCGTTTTGGTAAAGATCGTCAAGGTACTTTTACACACCTGGTTGAAGCGGGTAAAAAGCATCAGTTTGAAGTGGTGAATACCCCAACGTTTAATATTGCAACACATATTGATAGCGGTCGGGTGAGCAGTACCCGGATCCGGGCAGCATTAGAATCAGGCCAATTTGAACAGGCAGAAAAATTACTTGGCCATCATTACAAAATGACCGGTCGGGTTGCGCATGGTGAGAAGTTGGGTCGGGAACTGGGGTTCCCAACAGCAAATATTCATGTTCATCGAAAGGTGACACCGTTACATGGTATTTATGTTGTAACGGTGACTGGCTTAAAAGCACAACCTGTTGAAGGTGTTGCGAGTATCGGTACACGACCTGCTGTGAACGGTAAAAAAGTAATTTTGGAAGTGTTTTTATTTGATTTTGATGAATCCATTTATGGTGAGCAGCTTGAAGTGAATTTTTTAAAAAAATTAAGAGATGAGTTACCATTTGATTCATTAGAAGCATTGAAAGAACAGATTGCCATTGATGTTGAACAGGCAAAACAGTTTTTTGGAAATAAACGAGATATTGAATAACAAGGTTGTTAGTTGTGACGACAACCCCGATTTGAAAAATTCATAATATAGTTGTTAAACAGCTATAAATTTAACAAGGTAAACAAACACCGTGGCAGACTATAAAGATACTTTAAATTTACCCAAAACAGATTTTCCCATGCGAGGTAATCTGGCAAATCGTGAGCCTGCATTTTTAAAGCAGTGGTATGAGATGGACTTGTATACAAGGCTGCGTGAAATATCAGAGCAACAGAGTCGCCCCAAATTTTATCTACATGATGGTCCACCCTATGCCAACGGCAATATTCATATTGGTCATGCAGTTAATAAGGT
>JALXDW010000373.1 GCA_027070385.1 Chromatiales bacterium | reverse complement strand
TAACACCAGTACCATGGCACCAATAGCAATGATCAAGATAGGTTCGATCGCACTGGTCAGGTTTTTTAAATCATAATCCACTTCGCGATCATAAAAATCGGCAACCTGATCCAGCATTTTATCCACTGCCCCGGTTTCTTCACCCACCGACAACATTTGAATAATCAGCGGAGTAAACATCTCTGTGCTTTGTGCAGTTCGAGTAAGTGTGTCACCACGTTCAATGCCGGTGCGCATGGCTTTAATATGAAATTCTACAAAGCGGTTATCGACCGCACGGGATACAACAACCAGGCCTTGAATTAAAGGCACCCCGGCACGTTGGGTCATTGCAAAGGCGCGTGCAAAGCGTGATAAGGTGGCACGCAAAATAATATTGCCCATAATGGGGACACGTATTTTAAAGTGATCCCATTTAAAAGCACCTTGTTCTGTTTTAATAAAATAGCGAAAACTGACAAAAGCCGTAATAGCTACCCCGGATAACAGCCACCAGTACTGCACACTGAAATCAGAAACACCCAGCAAGATACGTGTTGGCAATGGTAGCTCTGCATTGAAACCGGCAAAGACTTTGGCAAACGTCGGGATAACAAATATATTAATAATCACCATGGCCACACTGATTGCCAGCAGCACAAACATGGGGTAGCGTAAAGCAGACTTGACCTGATCGCGGGTTGTTTTTTCACGATCCAGATATTCAGACAGCTGTAAAAAAACAACATCCAGGTGGCCCGTATTTTCACCAATTTGTACCATGCTGATCATCAGGCTGGAGAAAACATCTGGGTAATGTGCCATTGCAGCAGAAAGCGGGCGGCCTTCCTCAAGGGCGTGAATAATTTCAATTAAAATATTTTTAAAATAAAAATTACGGGTTGATTCAGCCAGTCCGGTCATGGCACGAATAATAGGTACACCGGCATGTTGTAAAGTATACATCTGGCGTGAAAACAGTATCAGTTCATCAAGCGTTGGTTTTTGTTGTCGAAATTTTTTATTTAACAGGGAAAAAATATTTTTTGTTTCAGCTTTTACTTCCGCAGGTTTTATCTGTAAGGGAATAATGCCTTGGGTATTCAGTTGAGCCGCAATGGTATCTGCAGTGGTAGCATTCATTTCTCCACTCACGGCTTGCCCTTGTGTGGTTCGACCGGTGTACTGAAATAATGGCATCAGTCAGCTTGCCTGCTTTCAACAGATTCGGTGTGGTTAAAATCAGCAGCGTCAGTTTCTTCAACAATATTGGACACACGCAGTACTTCTTCCAATGTGGTTATGCCTTTCAGGGCAAATTCCATTGCATGTTGAGAAAAGGGTTGATATTTATCACTGTGCTTTGCTGCTTTGGTAAAGTCAGCGGTGTTTTCACGCCGTAAAGCATCCGCCAGTTCCTCATCGAGTTCTAAAAATTCAAACACACCAATGCGCCCATGATAGCCGGTGTTATTACATTGGGTGCAACCGCGACCTCGTTTGAATACGGCTGATTGAACATGTGTGCCTATTTGTGCATTTAGCCAGGCGACTTCATGTAGTTCAGCAGTATAATCTTCGCTGCAATGGGTGCATATTCGGCGGACTAATCGTTGCGCAATAATGGCTTGTAGTGCGGTTGCTACAAGATAACCTTCCGCACCCATATCAAGTAAACGATTGGCCGTAGAGATAGCATCATTAGTGTGCAGTGTAGAGAGAACCAAATGACCGGTCATTGCCGCGCGCAATGCAATCTCGGCTGTTTCGGAATCTCGCATTTCGCCAACAAGAACAATATCAGGATCTTGACGTAAGGCGGTGCGTAAAACTCTGGCAAAGGTTAAACCGATTTGTGGGTTGACCTGAACCTGATTTATGCGTTGCAATCGATATTCAACAGGATCTTCTACGGTAATAATTTTTTTGCCAGGATCGTTAAGTTCATTGATTGCAGCATAAAGCGTGGTGGTTTTACCACTACCGGTTGGGCCGGTTACCAGCACCAGGCCATGTGGTCGTGAAATATTATAGCGGAAACGTTTTAACAGCGTATCGTTCATGCCTAAAATATCAAGATTGAGCATGTCGCTACTTTGGTCCAGTAAACGCATCACGACGGACTCACCATTTTGTATTGGCATTGTCGATAAACGCACATCAATATTTTTTTTGCGAACCTTGATATTAAAGCGGCCATCCTGGGGAATACGGCGTTCAGAAATATTTAAACTGGCCATCAGTTTAAGTCTTGATACCAATGCTGTGGCTATGCGTTTTTCTTTCATAACCTGTTCCTGCAATATACCATCAATACGCATACGAATACGCAATACAGTATCGTCCGGTTCAATATGAATATCAGAGGCTTCAACTTGAACAGCATCTTCAAAAATAGTGTGCAGTAATTTAACAACCGGTGCGTTGGTAACATCAACATCCTGTTCGAGCTGTTCTAAGTCAAAGTCACTTTCTGCCAGTTCTTCAACGAGTTCTTCGGCCAGATTGGTAATGGCTTCTGTTTGTCGATAGAACTTGTCAATAGCATCAATAATTTCAGATTCTTTGGCCACGGCCTGATGAATGGCCGTTTTTAAATGTCGGGTAATTTCATCGTAGGCAAAAATATCCGTTGGGTCAGCCATTGCAACAAGGTAAGCACCATCAGATTCTTTTTTTAGAACAATGGCACGATAACGCCGGGCAAGCGTTTCCGGTAAGGCATGAACGGTGTCTTTATCAAAATTAAAATTTTTCAGGCTGATGAAAGGCAGGTTTAATTGTGAAGATAAAATATCAAGAATGACTTCTTCTGTGACAAAACCATTTTGAATAAGAGTTTGTCCCAATTTGCGACCACTGGTTTTTTGGTCATTGAGTGATTGCATCAGCTGCTCATTGGTCAGTACACCTTTTTCGACCAGCAAGTCACCTAAACGAATTTTTTTGCGTGGGACAGCCATTGTGTTCCTGGTAGTTTATCCGATTCCTCATATATAGCGGACGTAACAGGGGCAAGCTTTAGATAAATTGTTTAAACCAGTGATTTAAAGGGGGAAGTTGAATAACCCTTTTTTTAAAAAAAGGGCGAGGCGTAAAAATTTAATTTAATTCCAGCGTACCGACCAACTCAGCGATACTATTAAAGTGGTGTTGTTGCAAGTAGTCGCTGATCCCGGCATTTATTTTATTGCACACCAGTGGGTCATAAAACAGCACTGTGCCAATGCCCACTGCGCTGGCACCGGCAATGATAAATTCCAGCGCATCTTCTGCCGTCGCAATACCACCCTGGCCGATAATAGGAATATTGTGTGCTTTACAGACCTGGTAAACCTGATGCACTTTTAGCAGCGCAATGGGTTTAATCGCCGGGCCGGACAAGCCACCCTGGTTATTGCCAATGACCGGCCGACGTTTTTCAATATCCACCGCCATTCCCATCAAGGTATTAATCGTGGCAAAGGCATCTGTGCCTGCTTCAATACAACGGCGGGCATTTTCTGCAATATCTGTCTGGTTGGGTGACAGCTTGGTAATCAGGGGTTTTTGGGTTACTTTGCGGCAGGCAGCCACCACACGTGCGGACATATCCGGGTCATTACCAAAGGCAACGCCGCCTTCTTTCACATTGGGGCAGGAAATATTGATTTCCATGGCATCAATCGGTGAATCATCAAAAATTCGGGCGATTTCTGCGTATTCTTCCACTGTATTGCCCGACAAGTTGGCAATAAAGCGGGTTTCGCTAAAATCCAGTGCAGGTAAAATTTCGTTCACCACATGCTGCGAGCCGGGGTTTTGCAAGCCAATGGCATTGAGCATTCCCGCTGGGGTTTCATAAACACGGTGGGGTTTATTACCGAGCCGTGGTTCCAGTGTGGTACCTTTTAAACAAACCGCCCCCACATCCTGGTTGGAAAAGCCTTTAACACGGGTGTATTCTTCGCCAAAACCTACGCAGCCGGATAGCAGTACCAATGGGGTATTAAAGCGCATGCCGCAGAATTGAGTTTGTAAATTACTGTATGGGTTATTCAAGCTGTTTGCATCCAGAATGTGGTTGTAAGTCGCGCATTATAAAGGTTATTGTGGCGTTTGTTTAATAATGAAGTAAATAATTATGTTTCATATTGTATTGTTTGAACCTGAAATTCCACCCAATACCGGCAATATTATCCGGTTGTGTGCCAATACCGGCTGTCAGCTGCATTTAATCGAACCACTGGGCTTTGAACTTGATGACAAACGGCTACGTCGAGCGGGTCTGGATTATGACGAATATGCCAGCGTGCA
>JALXDW010000372.1 GCA_027070385.1 Chromatiales bacterium | reverse complement strand
CAATCGATTTATGATTGAATTTGAAGACCGTTTAAGCGATTATGCTTAAACGTTAACTTAGGCAGTTACACAGAAATGGTTACAGTCTCCTTATGTGTCGATGAAGTGGGTATTTACCCGTCTCGATATTTTTCTTCTGTATTTGAATAAGGCTTTTTATTCTTTTATGGTGTAAAATTTTACTCCATGGGTATCCATCCAGCGATTATTTACCGGATTATCGGCTTTTTATTTATGGCTTTTAGCCCGGTTTTGCTGATGCCGATTGTTATTTCACTCTGGCATCACGATGGTCTGGCCTCTTATTTTATTACCAGCTTTATTATTCAATTTTCTATTGGCCTGTTATTTTGGCTTCCGTTTCGCAAGCAGCAATATAGCCTGCAACGGCGTGAAGGTTTTCTCGTTGTGGTTATATTTTGGGTGTTGTTAAGCTTTCTGGGGGCATCGGTTTTTGTTTTTGTATTGAACCTATCCTATGTGGATGCGTTGTTCGAATCGGTATCCGGGCTGACAACAACCGGTGCAACCATCGTTACCGGGCTGGATAATTTGCCATCTTCCATTCTTTTTTATCGTCAGGAATTGCAATGGTTTGGTGGTATGGGGTTGATCATGCTGGCAGTTGCGATTATGCCGATGTTGGGTATTGGTGGGATGAAAATGTACCTTGCAGAGACACCCGGGCCAATGAAAGAAGAAAAAATGACGCCACGTATAGTCCATAGTGCAAAATTATTATGGGCCATTTACATCGGCTTAACGATGATATGTGCTTTGGCTTATTGGTTAGCCGGGATGTCGGTTTTTGATGCGGTGTCACACAGTATGTCGACACTTTCAACCGGGGGCTTCTCAACACATGATGCAAGCATGAGTTATTTTAACAGTGGCCTGATCGATTCGATCGCGATTGTTTTTATGCTTTTAGGCGGGATCAATTTTAGTGTTCACTATATGGTTATTCATAAAAAGAATCTGAAATATTATTTTCAAAACACAGAAGTGGTTATTTTTTTGTTATTTGTTTTGTTTATGATTATTTTTGTGACGTTGTCCTTACACTTTGAGTCAGAGGGTGGCACGTTTTTGGAAGAATTGAAAAATGCCGCTTTTGAAATTGTGTCCGTTGTGACCAGCACCGGCTTTGGTTTGGCTGATTTTTCAGTCTGGCCGTTGTATTTACCCGTGTTGATGATATTTATCAGTTTTGTCGGCGGCTGTGGTGGTTCAACGGCTGGAGGTATGAAGGTAATGCGGGTCACCATGTTGATTAAACAGGGTTGGCGAGAAATAAAGCAGTTGATCCATCCGAAAGGTATTTTCATTATCAAGTTTGGCGGCCACCGTGTTTCAACCAGCATCCAGCAAAATATCTGGGGGTTTTTTTCAATATATGCCACGACGTTTGTGATTTTAATGTTACTGATGATGGCGATTGCGGAGGTGGATCAAGTGACCGCCTTTTCGGCAATAGCCACTTGCATGAATAATATGGGGCCCGGTTTAGGAGAAGTCACCCAGACTTTTACCAGTATTAACAGTGGTGGCAAAATGATAGCAGCGATTGCGATGTTACTGGGTCGGCTGGAAGTTTTTTCCATACTTGTTTTGTTTCATCCAGCATTCTGGCGAGCATGACTTGCATTGTGTGGGCACAGTAATAGTGCAAGAGAGAAATTTATATGGATATTAGCCTTTGTTATTGACCCAGAAAGGGGCAACGATTATACTGCGCGCGCTTAGAGCTTGAGTGCGGTTGTTAACGGGGTGTCCCCTTTATTTCCCACTCGATATTTGAGGTAGTAATGTCAGCAAATAATGCGTTTTCCCACACTGTACGCAAAGTAGTGCTGGCTCAGACAGGTTTGGTATTAATCACAACTGCTGCCGCAACATTACTCAAAGGCACCGAATTTTTGTGGTCAACGCTGTATGGCGGGGCCATTATAGCGTTCAGTACCATTTTTTTTGGCTGGAAGCTAATGAAAGCAACCCGGATGGCCGATAACTCCCACGCGGTGAACACGGCAGAATTATTTAAAGGCATTATTTTGCGCTTTATTCTGGTGGTTGCTTTACTCGCACTGGGTATGGGGTGGTTCAAGTTATCCCCTGCTGGCATCCTGACAGGATTAATAGCGGCCCAACTTGGCTTTTGGTTTAGTAAGACCAGTTATGGCATAACCCGGCGTAAGTAATTGAAATGTAAGAATTTTAAAATTTTAGGTTAGCAAAGCAAATGTCGAGCGAAACAATATCCTCCGCAGATTATATTAAGCACCATTTAACTAATTGGACCTATGGCCAGTTTCCGGACGGACACTGGGGTTTTGCCCATACGGGTGAAGAAGCGGCCGCAATGGGTTTTAATGCCATCCATGTGGATACCATGTTCTGGTCCCTTTCTCTGGGTTTCTTATTTATATGGTTATTCCGCAAAGCGGCTAAAACAGCCACTACGGGTGTCCCGGGTGGTTTGCAAAACTTTGTGGAATGGATTGTAGAATTTATCGATACCAGTGTTCGGGGTTCATTTACGGCAAAAAATAATTTAGTCGCACCAATGGCCCTGACTATTTTTGTCTGGATCTTCCTGATGAACTTTATGGATTTAATTCCAGTGGACGTGCTGCCGCGTTTGGCCGCCGAAATCGGTGCAGCGGTATTTGGTGCAGATCCACATCATGTTTACTTCAAGGTGGTTCCTTCGACTGACCCTAATGCCACTTTTGGTATGGCGATTGGTGTTTATCTGGTGGTGCTGTTTTACAGTATTAAAATTAAAGGTGTGGGTGGTTTCACAGCAGAACTGACCATGCAGCCTTTTCAGTCTAAAAACACCGCGGTTCAGCTTATCTTTATACCGATTAATTTCCTGCTTGAATTTGTATCGCTCATTGCAAAACCCATTTCACTGGCTTTGCGATTATTCGGTAACATGTACGCAGGTGAAATGATCTTTATTCTTATTGCCATTATGTTCAACGCAGGTTTAGTGATGGGCATTTTTGGTGGCTTCTTACAGCTCGGTTGGGCAATTTTCCATATCTTAATTATTACCTTGCAGGCGTTTATCTTTATGACGCTGACTATTGTATACATGGAAATGGCACACCACGATCATTAAGTCGTGAAGAAAACAGATTGATTTTTAACTTTATTTTAAATTTTTAAGTATTAGTACAACAGGAGACTAAAATGGAACAAGCATTATTATACATTGCAGGTGCTTTAATGATGGGTTTAGGTGCATTAGGTGCGGCAGTTGGTATCGGCATCTTAGGCGGACGCTTTCTTGAAGGTGCAGCTCGTCAACCTGAATTGATTCCAATGTTACGTACGCAATTCTTCATCGTAATGGGTCTTGTGGATGCGGTACCTATGATTGCGGTTGGTATTGCTATGTATGTTCTTTTCGCGGTTGCTGCGTAAGTAGTTACTTTAAAAGAAGCACATATTTTTTAAAATTAATCCAGAGTTTAAGGTTCAACTATGAACATTAATTTAACGCTAATCGGGCAAATGATCACCTTTGCATTTTTTGTGTGGTTTTGCCTGAAATTTGTCTGGCCGCCAATCATGAATGCATTGGAAGAACGTAAAGCAACCATTGCTGACGGTCTTGCAGCTGCAGAGAAAGGTCAACACGAAGAAGAGCTTGCCAAAAATCGTGCTATCGAAATCCTGAAAGAAGCGAAAGATAAAGCACAGGAAATTATTTCGCAGGCGGATAAACGTGCCAGCGAAATTATCGAAGAGTCTAAAGACACAGCGCGGGTTGAAGCAGAACGTATTATGACGGCAGCGAATGCTGAAATCGAGCAGGAAGCTAACCGTGCCCGTGAAGCACTGCGTGGTCAGGTTGTCAGTCTTGCGGTACAGGGTGCAAGCAAAGTGTTGAAGAAAGAAATCGATGCGAAAGCAAACGAAGACTTGCTTAACGACCTGGTTGCTCAACTGTAAGGATTGCGACAATGGCAGAAAATAGCACAATTGCACGTCCTTATGCTCAAGCCGCTTTTGATGTTGCGAAGAGTTCCAAGGCATTGGATAAGTGGTCAGAGATGCTGGCTGTTGCAGCAATGATCGCCAGTGACAGTAATATGGCCGATGCCATTGAAAGTCCACACATTAGCGAGCAGGATGTTGTCACTTTATTTTTAGATATTTGCGGTGACAAGTTAAATGAGCAAGGGCAAAATTTTATTCGTGTTTTGGCAGAAAATAAGCGCTTAGGTATTCTGCCTGATATTGCAGCCCTTTATGAGCAATAC
>JALXDW010000371.1 GCA_027070385.1 Chromatiales bacterium | reverse complement strand
TTATCAAACTGAATCAGGAAAAGGTTTGCTTGCCCGATCAGAGCATTGATGAATTGGAAATTATCTATCATCCGGGTGGTACGGCAATAATTGCCGTCAATCACAAAAATGAAGTATGCCTGTTACGCCAGTATCGTCATGCTGTGCGTGACTGGATTTGGGAAATTCCAGCAGGTATTTTGGAGTCGGGAGATTCAAGTCGGGAACAACGGGCACGGCAGGAATTACAGGAAGAAACGGGTTGCAGTGCCAAACAGTGGTTTGAACTCGGATACATTCAGAGCTCCCCGGGTGTATTTACTGAACGGGTGTATTTATTTATGGCAACTGAATTGACTTATGGTGAACAAAATCTGGAGCAGGGTGAAGTTATCGAAGTGCATTGGGTTCATTTTTCAAAAGCATTGCAACAGGCTCAAAGTGGTGAAATCAATGATGCGAAAACATGTGTTGCGCTATGCCGAGCTGCCAGGTTTGTTGAGCTGTGATAACGAATCGGCCAATATATATTGGTATCAGTCAATGCCTGACTAACAGCACTGTTCGTTATGATGCAAAAAATAAATACAATGAGGCATTAATTAATAAGCTATCCCGGTATTTTGAGCTGCTAGCCATTTGTCCGGAGGTAGAAGCGGGGTTGTCCGTCCCGCGTCCTCCCGTTGAATTAGTGAAATCGGAGCATGGTATTAAGGTTAAAGGTCGGGATGATAAAACATTAGATATAACGGATAAACTTGTAAACTATTCAGCAAAAAAAGTAACAACATTAACAACTTTGTCCGGTTTTGTTTTTAAAAGTTACTCCCCCAGTTGTGGATTGGGAAACACCCCGGTATATCATTTAAACACTGAAGTTCAGGCGTATGATAATGGTATCTTTGTACAAGCTTTGTTACAGCAATACCCGGAAATGCCGGTTGCTGATGATGAGAGCCTGAATAATGATACATCAATAGATGCCTTTGTTCGTGCGGTGATTGATTGGTCTGAATATACAATTCAACAAGGCACATAATTATGCAGCCGGAAAAAAAAGACATTGCTGCAGTAAAGAAATCAATCAGAAAAACAATGATTATTTTCGGTAGTCTATTTATGTTGGCCGGTTTGTTCACTTTGGTGGGGGGTGTTTATCATTATATTCAGGCTGTTATTAGTAACACTTGGTCATCAACCAGTGGCGTTATACTTGAGTCAAAAATTATTTCATCCGATGATATTTCAGTCATTAATGGAAAATCAGCACAGACTAAAAGCTGGCAGCCTAAAATTCGTTATCAATATAAGATTGGTGATACGATGTATGAAAACGATAGAATTCGTTTTTCTGCTATAGGTGGTAGTGATATTAATATTTCATCTACCTATACAAATATGTTTCCAGAAAAAGCAAAAATAAAAGTATGGTACTCCCCCTTGAATAAAAACAAATCAGTACTGATTAAAGGGGTGGATAAAGCAACGAATTATGGTGCCATTATTGCCGGTATATTATTTTTTTCGATAGGGCTCCTGTTTTATAAACTTCGTAACGTTTATGCCAACTCCATTGCTGATTAATTTGTTGACTGTCAGGTGCTATTGGAAAGAGATTTTTATAAAAGAGAGGAACAAAATGGCTCCTCTCTTTTCCTCCATACTGTTTAACCTTATCGAATCCATGATTAAACTTTAAATTCAGCCACAAGAGTCTGAAGTTGTGATGCAACATCTTTAAGTGACAGACTGTTCTCAGCCGTTTTATTGGCATTACTTGTGGTTTGTTCAGAAATACTTCGTACATTAACAACGTTACGATTTATTTCTTCGGCTACACTGCTTTGTTCTTCTGCCGCACTGGCGATCTGCTCATTCATTGAGGTGATATGCTCAACTGCGGCTGTAATTGATTCCAATGTCGAACCTGCTTCTGCTGCCTGAGTGATTGTTTTTTCTGTTTGCTGATTTCCTTCGTCCATAACTTTTACAGCATTACGTGAGCCTTGTTGTAATTTCTCTATCATTGTCTGGATTTCCTGGGTTGAATCCTGTGTGCGACTTGCAAGCGTTCTTACTTCATCGGCAACAACCGCAAACCCACGGCCTTGCTCACCTGCGCGAGCTGCTTCAATAGCTGCATTAAGCGCAAGCAAGTTAGTTTGTTCAGCAATGCCTCGGATAACGTCAAGTACCGAACCAATTGTTTCACTGTCTTCTTCGAGTTGTTTGATAACATGACTTGCTTGCTGCATTTCATTGGATAATGCATTGATGGATTCTATTGTCTGGTTAACAACAGTTCTTCCCATATTGGCTTCACGGTCTGCATTGCGGGTTGCTTCGGCCGTGCTTGCAGCATTATTTGCAACTTCATGCACCGTTGCTGACATTTCATTCATTGCGGTTGCAACCAGTTCGAGTTCCTGATTTTGCTGGTTAACGCCATCACGGGTGTCTTCCGATGCGGCGCCACTCAGTTCGGCAGATGCCACCACCTCATTGGCAGAACGAATTACCTGGGAGACTAATGAGTTTATTTTTTCAACCATCATATTCATGTCAGTTGCTATTAACTGCATTTCATCTTTTGCTTGTAAATTTACCCGGGTTGTCAAATCCCCTTTTGCTATTGCGTGAACAGCACTTTTTATTGTATTAATTGAATTTATCAGGCTGTGATAAAAGCCGCTAAATAAATAAACTGATGTAAACAGAAGTAGCAGACTCAAGGTCAGGTTAAAATACATTTCATTTTCCCGTTGGCTTATACGTTTTGTTAATACTTCTTCCAATACCGGCATTGCTTTATCATACAAGGCAAGGTTTGCGGTGATTGCATGAGTCCCTTGTGAAAAATAATCAATGGCATCAATATTGACTGTTTCCGGTTCAAGAATTTCATTTCGTGTTAACAGAATAAACTGACGGGTTGCTTTATTAGCTTGTTGTCTTGCTAATGATAATTTTTGTTTAATTATGGCATTATTTTCAAAGACGATATCAAAGCCATGCATCATGGCATTATTTGCATTCTCAATGGTTTGGATAAAACCGGATAATTTCAGGAAAGATTCCGGTGTGAATTTACCGGCAGTGACAATACCGCTTCCAAGTCCTCGTGCTTTCCCCATGTTTTCTGCCAGTGTGGGGATACGCAGACCTAATGCCTGTGCCATAAAATTACTGTCCAATGAAGGGTCGAGCAACAACATTGATGATTCCAGAATGTATTTTTTAAGTTCGAGTAAATCTTCAATAATTGCGGTATGAGCGGCAAATGCTTTTTTCGGCTTCATTGTAAAAGCACTTTGCACGATTTTTTCCCAGCTGTGTTGAATGTTTTTTACCCGGTTGCCCGTATTCAGTTGTTTGGTTAACTGCGAATCTGTATTGGCCAGTTCAGCTAATTTTTGGCTAACCAGTGAACGCTTAAATAGTATTTTGTCTTTAAGTGTTGTTTTTCCATGAAGGTAAGCATTAGTCATTCCTCGTGTTTGCGCCATATACTCGAAAAGAGGGCGTATCTTCAACATATATTGAATGCCTTTTGTTTCCTGTTTTGAACGTTCAATTTCTTTGAGTTCACTGGTTATTAATGTAAAAACAAAATAAATCATGGGGCCTGTAAACAGAATAAAAATAACCGCAAATTTTTGTGTGAATTTAAGTTTGTTTAACAGTGCAATGGAGGGTGATAAAATTTTTGAAGATAGGGTCGTCATGACAAGGTCCTGCATAAAATAGTCTGCCGGTTATAGCGGCAAGAGAGTATTGCTCTTTAATCATTTACTGGTTGTGAAACTGATTGAGAGGGAATATGTTTACGATGCTTGATCCAGATCAAATAAATACTCTTTACGGTTAATAACTTGAAATTAATAGGGTTAAACTGAAAATTAAGGCAGGAAATGTCAATTGAAAAGAATCACCGGGCTTATTGTGCTGATAAAGAGCTCGGGCTTAATCCATTTTCAGGCTAAAGCAGATTTTTGCACCACCAAGTTTGCTTTGCGATATTTCCAGCTCTGAATGATACATTGCCAGAATGTCCTGTACGACAGAAAGTCCAATACCATGCCCCGGTGTATTACTGTCAGCACGAACACCCCGGTGTAATATTTTTTTCTGATCAGCCATGTGGATCCCCGCCCCATCGTCTTCGATACAAATAATTTGAAAGTTACTTTTACGGTAAAAATTAATTTGTATGGTTGTGTGACACCATTTATATGCATTTTCCAGTAAATTTCCAAAGAGTTCGAGTGCATCGTCTTCATTAAGATTGATGGTTTGCAATTCTGAAATAT